>JAPLDC010000215.1 GCA_026391935.1 Bacteroidota bacterium
GATTTGTCTGAACCATATTCTTCAAAAATTCAGGTCTCATACTTCCTCTCCAACCTTGTGCCCATGCAATAAAGAAACGTTGCTCTGCGGTAAATCCATCGATCTTTGCAGGAACAGGTTTTCCTTCCATTGATTTTTTCAAGGCATAATAAGAAATTGTCAAGCCACCAAGATCAGCAATATTTTCACCTAGTGTAAGTTCACCTCTAACGTGCATGCTGTCAATCGCAATGTATCCATCAAACTGTTTCACTAACATATCTGTTTTTTTCTTGAAATTTGCTTTATCAGCTTCTGTCCACCAATTTTTCAAATTTCCATCCGCATCAAATTGTGCCCCTTCATCATCAAAACCATGTGTTAATTCGTGACCAATGATCGCACCCATCGCTCCGTAATTCACAGCATCATCAGCATCAGGATTAAAGAAAATAGGTTGCATGATTCCGGCAGGAAAAACGATCTCGTTCATTGACGGGTTGTAGTATGCATTGATCGTTGGAGGAGTCATTCCCCACTCAGTGCGATCAACAGGCTTTCCTAATTTTGCAACCATCTCTTTATAAGAATACTCATTCGCTCTCAAATAATTTTGAACGTATGAATCGCGTTTAATATCTAAGGTTGAATAATCTTTCCATTTATCAGGATACCCTAATTTCAACATGATCTTATCCAATTTCAAATTCGCAGCTTTCTTTGTTTCTGCATTCATCCAATCACGGCTATCGATACGAACACGGTAAGCAGCGATAAGGTTTTTCACCATTTCGCCAACACGCTTTTTACTTTCCTGAGTGAAATATTTCTCAACAAAAACTTGTCCTAATGCATCACCTAATGAAGCATCAGTAGCTTCCAAAGAACGTTTCCAACGGGGTTTCAAAGCAGGAATACCTAATAAGGTCTTACCATAAAAATTGAAATGTTCCATTACAAATTTGTCGCTCAATTTACTTGCTGTCTGATCAATCAACCCCCAACGTAAATAAATTTTCCAATCAGCTAAGGATACAGATTTGATCGCTGAATTCAATGCAACGAAAAAATCAGGTTGCGCCACGATCACATCATTAACACCTTTGATCCCATTCGCATCAAGATTCCCAACGTACGCTCATCTGAATTCGTATAATAATCTCTGTCCGGCAAAGAAATTCCGCCTTGTCCGAGTTGAGTAATTATTTCGTTACTGATTTTTGGATCTTGACCAATATATCCGCCGAACATAGCACCAACTCCAATCGTGTGAAGATGTGCAATAGACTTGATCAGATCATCTGTTGTTTTGATATTTTCAATAGCTGCAAACTCACCGTTTAAAGGAGTGATACCATCTTTGTTTAGTTTTACAGAATCATTTGCAACCGAATAAAAATCTCCGATCTTCTGTTCGTTACTACCTAAAACTGCAGCTTTATTTTTTGCAGCAGCTTCTAAAATAATTTTCAGTTTTGCCTTGTTTTGTTTTTCAATTTCGTTAAAACTTCCCCAACGACTTTCTTCTTGTGGAATAGGATTATTCTTGATCCAACTGCCATTAACAAATTGGTAAAAATCATCAACAGGTTTTACTGACCTGTCAAAATTCTTAAGGTTGATGACCTCAGCCTTAGGGCCTTTCGAACCATCTTTTTTAGGATCACCTCCAAAGGATGCGAAAATAACTGCCGATGCAAGAACTGAGATTGTAATTATCTTTTTCATATTTTTTTAGATTTGAGAACGAATTTACCCTAAATCATTAATATTACAAAATGATTTTGTTAGCCTGTTTACCAATTAAAACTACCCTATCCGGGCGATACAATTCCCCACTTGAAGTTACTATTTCGGCTTCATTCTTAATAACCAAGTTGCTTTCGAAATAAGGAGCAAGGCCAGGGAGTTTTATAATTTTAGAAAGTGTATTCGTTAATAATTCTTTTTCATCATCCGTGATAAGACCTTCGGCGCACATTGAACTCAATGCAGGCAAAACATCTTCTGCAGTTTTGACTTTTGCTAAAGCTGTATGAACCACATTACCGTAATCTTTTTTCACTTCAGCCATATTTGTATTCCAAATGCTTGGCGCTGCAGCACGCATCTTTACACTCTCTCTCCAACTATTGGAATTAAATGTAGCAAGTTCATAGTTTAAAGTTTCCTGTTTCTTGTTCGTTTTAATATGCGTTGATCCCTCACCAAAAGTGTAACAAGATTTTCCTTCTTCCCATTCACCAGTGGTTTGATAATAGAATGCCAACATATCACTTACTGAAGAAAGATTTTCAGGTTTTTTACCGGGCATACCTGAAAATACGTACATACGCTCTTCAGCCCTTGTAAATCCAACATATAAAACATTTAAATTATCCAAAAGAGATTTATTTTTCTCCTCATCATATAATTCTGCATACTGTGTTTCTAACAAGTCTTTGTTGGTAGGAACTATAGCAGAAGGTAATTTTGGAAGTTTGTCATTATCAAGATCGATCCACAAATTCTTTTTTCCATTTATTACTTCGCTATTCGAAAAAGGTAAGATCACAACAGGAAATTCCAATCCTTTTGAGCGGTGGATGGTCATGATACTCACAGCATCCATCCCTTGTGGAATTACCAGGGAAGACTTCTCTTTTTTCTCTTCCCAATAATCAATAAAATCATTCAGATTATTATTTTTCTTGATACTGTAATTCAATACCTCGTCTAAAAAGAATTGAATATATGCATTTGGTGTAGCGTTCAATTTAAAAATACGGACCAACTCTTCACATAGCTCGTACAAAGCCATTTTTGAAAGCTTGGTAACACTAAAATCAATGTTCGCATTTTTTATAATTGCACTTATTCCTGTCCTGTTTTGAAGTGTTTCGGCTAAGGTTGTATTGGAAACAATTTCAGAGGTCAACAAATATTCCAAAATTTCTGTTTGGATAATCGTGTCGCTGGTATTGGATAAATATTTAAGCAAGGAATGCAAAAAATTTATCTCCACAGAATTGCTCAACAATAAAGAATCGGATGAAATTACTTTTATTCCATTCTCTGTTAAATAATTTGCAATATCACTTCCATCTGTATTTTTACGCACTAGAATAGAAATATCTTTAAGTGCATATTCTTCCTTTAGCAACTGTTGTATCAACTCAAGTGTACGGATTTTATTCTGAGAACGATACTCTTCTTTTGCACCTGCAATAAATTCAACCTGAACAAAACCTCCTGTATTTTCGGGATTAAATCCTTGTTCCAAACCCTTGTATATTGTTTGGTATTTCTCATTTAACTTTCCTGAAAGTATTTTAAAAATGGAATTATTGAACTCGATCACTTCACGTTTACTTCGATAATTTTTATCCAGCATTTTGGGATTATGATTCCGGATCAAGGCCTCTTCGCGCTCCAATACCAAAGGATTATCATTGTGTTTAAAAACACGAGGCAACATCGCAAATTGCTCCACCTCTCCCCCACGCCAACGATAGATCGCCTGTTTACCATCACCCACCAGCATTGTAAAATGACCGCTTGCCAATGAATTATCAATCAGAGGCAATAAATTTTGAAATTGAAGTACGGAAGTATCCTGAAATTCATCGATCAGGTAATTATTGTACCGTTCGCCCAAACGCTCATAGATAAAGGGGATAGGCTCATTCAACACGATCTTCGCGATCATTTTATTGAATTCGGAAATATGAAGGATATTATTTTGAGCTTTATATTCTGATAATATTTTTTCAATTTCATTGAGTACAGCAAGCGAATAAATATTTTTATTGATCAGAGAAAACAAAATATAATTTGAATAGGACTTATCTTTCAATTCTTGAATTGCTGAAAAGCTATCCAACAAAATTGATTTTATTCCATCTATCGAAGTCTTTGTCTCTTCAGAAATTTTTCCGGCATACCACTTATCTTCTCCGGCAGTTGTAATTACATAAGAATTTGGAGAAATGTAATCCACCCTTCCATTCCCTATCTTTTCGAAATAGGCTGCTATTCCTTTATCTCCGTAATAAAAATCTTTATTTGTTAACCCGGCTTTCTTAATTAAGTCAAAGGCTTTTTTAGCCTCATTTGAAACCAATGTTTCGAACAATTTTATTTCAGAAAACAAGATATCCTTTATTTCAAAAAAATCATCCACGCTTAAATGCTTCAATTTTTCAATGTAAATAGCGCCCTCTTCATTCAATAAATTTTTAGCGAATATTTTCAGATCATTTTCGATGTGCCAACTTTTTTCGTCATCTGTTTTACTTTCTGTAAATTCCACTAAAGCTTTTGTCAGTCGTTCATCATTACCAATCTGAGCAATGAGCAGATCAATTGCCTGTGAAAGTAATTTATCATCATCCATTTCGATTTCAAAACTCATTGGAATTTTCAGATCAAATGCAAAAGTGCGCACTACTTTATGAACGAAAGCATCGATGGTGCCAATTGCGAAATCAGAATAATTATGAAGGATAGCAGTCAGTATATTTTGAGCGCGTTTGCGGATGATAGCATCATCCATTTTCTCATAAAGATTTAACTTCACATGTTTCTTCAGCTCCAGCAAAAATGTTTTGGTTCCTGATGAAACTTCAGAATAATCTTCTTCAGAAAGTTCTTTGAGTGCTTTTATGATACGCTCTTTCATTTCAGCAGCAGCTTTATTAGTAAAGGTCACTGCTAAAATATGCTTATACGCTTGTGGCGGCTCAGAAGGATCATTTAGTGCAAGGGCCAGATATTCTTTCACCAGGGTAAATGTTTTACCGGAACCCGCTGATGACTTATAAATGGTAAAGTTCTTCTCTGACATATCCGAATAAATGAGTATTGCAAATTACACAATAAATACGTACTTTTATTTTAAATCAGCGTTCGATGAAAAAAATATTTTTGTTTATTTCTTTTGGTTTATTATTTACAAATATTCCTTTAACCGCTCAGGAAACTAATATTGTTGCAGGGAATATATTGGTAATGGTTAATTCCGAAACAGACGCTATACAACTTACTAAGGAGCTATCTGCCATAAATGGTGTACCTACCAATTTAAAAGTTGAACGCATTTTATCACGTTCGATGCATATTTATCTGATGTCTTTTGATGAGCATGCAGTGAATGAAGAGCTATTTTTAAAAGCTGTTAAAAAAAATCATTTAATAAAAATTGCGCAATTCAATCATACTTTTCAAGAGCGCGTTATCCCGAACGACCCGCAATTCAGTGTGATGTGGGATATGGATAATACAGGTGCCAGTGGCGGTGTTGCCGATGCGGATATTGATGCACCTGAAGCTTGGGATATTACTACAGGGGGATTGACTTCCGAAGGCGATTCAATTGTTGTAGCAGTTATTGATGCAGGATTTGATCTGACGCAGGAAGATCTGAATTTCTGGAAAAATTATCAGGAGATCCCAAATAATGGTATTGATGACGATGGCAATGGTTACATTGATGACTATGATGGATGGAATGGCACAACAGCAACTGACAACTTCTCCGTGGCCAGACATGGTACGCATGTGTCCGGAACAGTTGGTGCGAAAGGAAATAATGGAATTGGAGTAACAGGAATTAATTGGAATGTAAAAGTAATGCCAATCTCCTATGGTTCGGGAGGAAGTTTTGAAGCAAATGTTGTGGCTTCCTATGCATTTGCGATGGATCAACGTAGATTGTATAATCAAACAAACGGAGCTAAAGGAGCGTTTGTAGTTTCAACAAATTCTTCTTTCGGTGTCGACCTAGCATTTCCATCTTCCTATCCGCTGTGGTGCGCAATGTATGACTCCTTAGGCTCCGTGGGGATTTTAAGTGCCGCTGCTACAGCAAATGCAAATTACAATGTGGATGTGCAAGGAGATATTCCCACAGCATGTGCAAGCAATTGGATGATCTCTGTAACAAACACCACCCGAACAGATGCAAAATATAGCAATTGCGGTTACGGTGCAACCACCATTGACCTCGGCGCTCCGGGAACAAGTATCACTTCAACATATCCTTCTAATGTATACACTGCAAATACGGGAACTTCAATGGCTACACCGCATGTTGCAGGAACTGTTGCTTTGATGTATTCGGTGAATTGCCCGACATTTATTTCTAATTACAAGAGCGATCCTGCCGGAATTGCATTGATGGTAAAAGATTCGCTGTTAAATGCTACCGATCCGAATTATGATCTGACAGGAATAACTGTAAGTCAAGGCCGACTGAATTTGTATAAATCGGTAAGATCGATTCAAAATTATTGTGCATCAGTTGGAATTGATGAGACGGCTACTATAACAGAATTTGAAATTCAAAAGATATACCCTAACCCTGCAGATGATCTCCTAAGCCTTGTTTATAAAAGTAATGAAGAGGTGGAAATATTAATAATTAATGTTTTTGGACAAGAAGTGAAACGTTTAAGTGGCGGAACAGATACAAGAGGAATTCAACATGCTCATATTGATATTTCTAATTTAAAACAAGGAGTCTACTTTGTCAGCATCAACACCTCCACAAAAAAATCGAATACGGTAAAAATTATTGTTTACTAAAATTCAATTCCTACATTTTATTTCCGATCATCAACCTTAAAGACTATTCTAATTTGCTGAACTGGTAAATTAGAATATATTCTATCAACTCTTTCCTTTTGCTAAAAAAATAAATTACTCCTTGTTTATATATTAATCTATAGACCTTACACAGTTACAATTGGTATTATTTCTTAGTTTATAGAGCAGATAATGTTACATCGCAGTTATCAACAAACCCTTGTTTGTAATTACAACGCACTGCACTTAAAATACTGTTTAAACTGCAATAGTTTTGTTTAAATTATTGCTAGGCTGCTTTAAATATCAATACGTTATCGAGAGAACTTGATATTCTATACTAAAAATACCAATATGAGAAACAAAAAATTACTACTTACAGTGTTATTGTTTTCGACTATAACGGTTATTCACGCGCAAAATACAGCAAAAACAAAACAACTCCCGTCAGTGGCAATTGGGGCAGGAATACTGTCTTTTAATGGTGATATCGGAAATGGTGTGAACTTAAGTTCTTTTAGCCGGATAAGAGTTGGCTATCATCTAACAATAGAAGAACGCATCGGAAAATATCTTGGAGTATCAGTCAATGGACTTTATGGGAAATTATCTGACAGTGAAAGAGGATTAGATAGGAACTTAAATTTCGAATCAAAAATTATGCAAGGAGATCTGAATCTGGTTTTGCATTTTGATAATGATTTGATCTTTAGTCGCACAAGCGTTTTTGCACCCTATATGTATGCTGGTATTGGATATTTAAAATTTGACCCATATGGTGATCTAACAAATAAGAACAATGTCAAATATAATTATTGGAGCGATGGAACAATTCATGATATGGCGCAATCTGATCCTCTTGCTTCAACATCAACACTTATACAAAGAGATTATACTTACGAAACAAAACTAACTGATTCATCTAATTATTCAAGATCATCACTAGCATTACCATTAGGGATTGGTTTCAATTTAAAAGTCCTTCGTAATCTTTCAGTAAATATGGGTGCCACCTATTATTTAACATTTACTGACTGGATCGACAATTTCAAATCGGGAAGCAATGATAAATACATCTATGCAAATGTATCCATCCAATATAATTTCGGAAAAGAAGAAGATGAAAGTGATGCAATTTATAGAAGTGTTGATTTTTCTGCTTTAGATAAGATGGATACAGATGAAGACGGAGTGAGTGATGGAGAAGATAGATGTCCTGGCACTCCAAAAGGAGTAAAGGTAACAGGTCATGGTTGTCCAGAAGATAATGACGAAGACGGTGTTCCTGATTATAAGGACAAGGAATTAATGACAAAGAGAAATGCAATTGTTGATGAGAAGGGAGTAACAATAACCGATAAGATGCTTTCTGAACAACAAAGTCAATATGATTCACTTGCAACTGAAAGAAGTCAACTTTTTAACGAAAACCCTAGTTTGTCTTATTTGAAAGATGTTGAAGCAAAATCAACGGAAGCAAGAAAAACAAATCCTACTTCTGCAAGTAAGATACCTTATGCTTTGCGTCCAGCAGATAAAAATAATGACGGATTTATTTCAGCTGATGAGATCGCAGCAGCTATTGATATGTTTTTCGAAGGAGACTCTGATTTTTCTGTTGAAAAACTTAATCAACTTATCGATTTTTTCTTTGAACAATAATGCACTAGTAAAAACTAAATACCAATTATATGTTAAAATACGCAGCTCTTCTATTTAACACAATTGCACTGTTGATCTATCAATTTTTCTTTGCTGATGGCATTACAGTTACGCAAAAAATTCCTCAATCAGCAAAACCTGATAGTGAATTTACAGTAGAATTGACAATTAATAAAGGAACTGTTGGCGGATTTGCAAAACTTCAACAAGATCTTCCTGAAGGTTTTACGGCTATTCAAGATGATAATAATGGTGCGTCATTTACTTTTACCAATCAATCTGTAAAATATATCTGGATGTCGTTACCATCAGATAAGGAGTTTAAAATAAGATACAAGGTAAAAGTTGCAGCCGGAATAAATGGTGATAAAATTATTGCTGGTAAATTTTCTTATGTTTCCGATAATGTGAAGCAATCTATTGATATTGCTCCATCAACAATTACAATAGGAGAAAAATCAGCTGAACCAATAGCAACAGCTACGACAACAACAGAACCGCCAACAAAAACTCCGGATCCTGTAGTGACTACTCCTGTTGTTACAAACACAAACCCCGTAACGACAACAACAGAAACCGTTGTAACTACACCGGTTGTAACAAATACATCAACAACAACAACGGAGCCTGTTACTACAACTTCACCAAGTAATCAAGAACCTTCTTCCATTACTTGTTTTAGAACAGTACCTAGCAATGCTGGAGAAAATTTCACTGTTGAGATCCTAGTAAATAAAGGGAATGTAACAGGATTTGCAAAATTACTAGACGTGCTTCCAGCTGGATTTACTGCCACAGCTGGTGATCTTCAGGGTGCATCATTTAGTTTCGCAGATCAAAAAGCAAAATTTGTATGGGTATCTATGCCATCACAAACTGAATTTAAAATAACGTATAAGGTTGCAATTGCAGCTGGAACGTCAGGACCACAAAAAATTGATGGCGTTTTCTCTTTCATAGAAAACGATGAAACAAAGAAATTTGTAATTGCAACTAGCAGCATAACTGTTGGAACAGAACAAATTCAGACTATCGCAACAAACACTACGACAACAACAGAGCCTATTAAAACTAACAATACGACTGAGACAACAACCACTACATCAACTACAAACAATACGAATGCTGTAAATACAAATAATACAACAGCAACAAATAGCGCCACAACAACTGAAAATACTAAATCATTGTCAGCGACCAATACGATTCCTGCTCCTCAGGGAAATGTAAATTACAAGGTACAAATTGCTGCTTTGCATAATGCTGTTAATGCAAATGTATTAGCTACAAGATATAATATCAGTTCAAAAGTTAATACGGAAATGGGAGACGGCTTCACAAAATATACTGTTGGATCTCATAACGATTACAAAGAAGCGAGGGATGCTAGAGAGGATGTCAGAAACAAAGGTGTCGTAGGTCCTTTTGTCACGGCCTACAATAGTGGAAAAAGAATTACTGTTCAAGAAGCACTTATGATTACCAGCCAAAAATGGTTTAGATAATCAATATTGTATTCCCGAAAACTCAGTCTGATCCTGGTTAGATTGAGTTTTTTTTATTATATTTGTAATTATGATTAAAGGAATAAAAATCATTTTATTATTCTTTCTTATTACCACTGTTTCATATTCTCAAACAGATGAAACCGTTGTTGCTGATTCAATATCAGCTCATTCATCCAACATTAAATCAACCAATGAATTTATTTTTAAGCCAGCAATCGGTTTAGGTACTGGTATGTTTTCGTTTTATGGCGATCTTTATTCTAATCATTTTCAAGCACCAATGGTTAGTCGTATTGGATACGAGTTGAACGTTTCTCAACGTTTTACGGATTATTTGCAATTTAATTTTTATACTTTATTCGGGAAACTAGGTGCCAACGAACGTTTTTCTCCCGATAACAGAAACTTGAACTTCGAATCACAGATACGTGTTGGCGGACTAAATTTACTATATAATTTCGATAATTTCCTTCCCTCAAAAAGAGATGCAAGTCCATACATATCCTTAGGTTTCGAATCTTTTGAATTCCTTTCGAAAACAGATATTTTGGATAAGAACGGAAATAAATATTATTATTGGTCAGACGGCTCAACACGAAATATCGATGAAAATGCCAGTAATGCAAATATGGCAGTAGAAATTCAACGTGATTATACGTATGAATCAGATATCCGTACAATGAATTTAGATGGCTTTGGGAAATATCCTGAACGCTCCTGGGCAATCCCTGTAGGTATTGGAGCTGTTTTTAATATGAACGACTTTTGGAGTTTGAAAATTGGAACGACCATGCACTTTACGTTCACTGATAATATTGACGGTGTTTCCAATAAGAGTGTAGGAAACAGAGTAGGAAATAAGGGCAATGACAATTTTATGATGACCTCTGTTTCATTGCATTATAACTTTGGAATGAAAGACAAAGAAGCAGAAGAAATGGAAGAAGACAATTTCAAAGATGTTGATTTTTTTGCTCTTGACTTGTCTGATCTCGATAAAGATGGAGTTCCAGATGCAAAAGACTCCTGCCAGGGAACACCTGAAGGAGTTCCTGTAGATGCAAAAGGTTGTCCTTTGGACGATGATAAAGATAATGTCCCAAATTTTAAAGACGATGAATTAGATTCACCAAAAGATGCTTTTGTAGATATAAAGGGAGTACAATTAAATGACTCAATAATTGATTATCAATATCGTTTTTATATGGATTCCACTGGAGCTTTTGCAACTGTTGTAAGACATGATCACAATGGAAAAGATATGTACAATAATCTATTTCAAAAAGAATATTCAGTAGAAATTGGTAAGTTCAGCAAAGGCCTTCCACCCGAATTAATGACAAAATATTTAAGCATTGGAGATATTTCAAGCACAAATATTGATGATTCAACTACTATATATACTGCCGGCAAATTCAATAGTCTGCTTGATGCTGAAATACGTAAAAAACAGCTAATTAGTGACGGACTAACAAATGCAAAAGTTATTTATAAGCAAAATGGTAAATTGTATGATGCACCAGCATATATAGCTACTAATAATGTGGCGAATAATAACAATAACAAAACTGCTAACAATACAACTAATAATACAACAACTAATAATAACGCCAATAACACAAACAATAGCAACACTGCTAACAATACAACTAATAATACAACAACTAATAACGTCAACAACACAAATAATAACAACAATGCTAATAACACAACTAATAATACAACAACTAATAATAACGCCAATAACATAAATAACAACACCACTAACAATACAACTAATAATAATACTGCTAACAACAACACTAATAACAACACTAGTCATACAAGCAATACCAATCCAGCAACTAATTCTAAAGGGATTGTTTTGAGAGTTCAATTGGGGGCTTATAAAAACCGTTTGTCGAAAAATGTATTCAAAGACATCAATGATCTTATAGAAATTAAAACGAATGATGGACTATATAAATATATGACCGGCTCATTTACAACCTTTGATGCAGCTGCAAAACATAAAGTAGAAATGCTCTTGAAAGGATATCAGGGAGCTTTTATTACGGCATATAAGGATGGGAAAAGAGTTACATTAAAAGAAGCCGGAGCAACGCCTCAAAAGAAAGACGATATCACTGAATCGTCATCTGATAATGCAGAAGTAAATGGCGTCAATAAAAAGCTTGTTACATTTAAGGTTCAGGTTGGAGTATTTAAAAGTGAACCTCCTGCAGATAAACAAGCTAAGTTTGAAAAAGTAAAAGGGATCACAAAAGAAGTTACAGCAACCGGTTTAAACAGATATACCGTTGGACCTTTTTCTGATTACACAGCTGCCCAAAATGCTAAGAACGACTTAATGAAAAACATCGGAATCGAAGATGCATTTATTTTAGCATTTTTTAATGGAGAATATATTACAATTCAGGAAGCATTAGAATTATTAAAAAACTGATAAAATTATTTTTGCCTAAAATGGCATTATCTTTGTCTTAAATTATTAAAAAAAATTAAAAAATGAAAACTATTCTAAAAATGAGATTATTGATTGCTGGGGTTGTTCTGAGTTTTACTTTATGCGCTCAAGATGCTAATAAAAAAGTGGAGGCTCCAAAGACTAACACAACAAAATCGGATTCGAAAGTTACTAAACAAGATCCTGCTAAAAAAAGCACTGCAAATGAAGCCAGTAAGTCAACTTCAAAAGCTGATTCCACATCTACAGGTGGGACAAGAATGGCAATTTCCGTTCAAGGGACTCCAAAGAAAAACAAAAATAAAAACACTAAATCAGCTACTACTACTGAGCCGCCGAAAAAATAATTATCCATTTATTTCATGTAAAAACAGAGGTACTTTTAACCTCTGTTTTTATTTTAACGAATTTGCATTAAAATGACCAACCTATTTTCACTATTGTTAATTTGCAATATTTTTTATTCTTGTAACGGAAAAGAAGTAAATGACAGTCGGAAAGCTGAACTTACAAAATCAGAAAAAATTCAAACCAACAATTCTATGGATACAGCAACATTCGGAGCGGGATGCTTCTGGTGCGTTGAAGCACAATTTCAACTTTTAGATGGAGTACTATCGGTTTCCTCTGGATTTTCTGGAGGAACAGTTAAAAACCCAGCATATCGGGAAGTTTGTAATGGCACCACCGGTCATGCAGAAGTTTGCGAGATCGTTTACGACTCGTCAAAAATTTCCTATGATGAACTTTTAGCAGCTTTTTGGCAAACTCATGACCCTACTCAATGAAACAGGCAGGCTGAAAAGTACAAACAAGAATTAACAAAATCTGGTGCCTGGGATAAACCAGTGGTAACAGAAATTAGTCCAGCCTGACCTTTCTATAAAGCAGAAGACTATCATCAGGATTATTATAAAATTAATGGACAACAACCATATTGTCAATTTGTTATACAACCAAAAGTAGATAAGTTCAAAAAAGTGTTCAAAGATAAACTCAAGCATTAGGAATTAATACTATTACCCTTCGCCAGATCTTGGAATTCAATAGCTACCCTTTAATGTTCTAGCCATCAATTATTTAATTACAAAAAAACGCTCCTCCTAAAACTGAGTTTTTTTTTATTCTAAAATCTTATTATCTTTGCAGCCATGTTAAAAGGAAAAGACCTTATTCTTGCTACCAAACCATTTGCCAAGGAAATTCGCTGGAAGAGTTGGTATTATACACTTTCTACCTTCTTTCTACTGATCATTTTTCTTTTTGGCACTTATTTCGTTCCAAATATTTACGGAAAAATTTTATCTAGTATATTGAGTGCCACGTTTTTAGCGCGATTTTTTATGATATTTCATGATTATCAACATCATGCCATTTTACAAAAATCTATTATCGCCAACATAATATTTACAATCTATGGATTTTATATGCTAACTCCATCGAGTATTTGGAAGCGCTCACATGATCACCATCATAATAATAATGCAAAATTGTATGGTGCGAATATCGGATCCTTTCCAATAATGACAAAGCAAAAATTTATGGAGGCTTCAGAAAGTGATAGACGTATTTACCTTGCCATACGCAATCCATTGAATATGATTTTTGCATATTTCACCATGTTCATCTATGGAATGTGCCTTCAATCATTTCTTAGCAGTCCGAAAAGACATTGGGATTCATTAGTTACACTGATATTACATATTGGAATCGCAGTATTACTAATAATATATACAGGACCATTAACTTGGTTTCTTGCATTTTTTCTGCCCTTTTTCCTTTCTCATATGCTAGGTGCTTATTTGTTTTATGCTCAACACACTTTTCCTGGTGTTGTTTTCAAAAGTAATACAGAATGGACCTATTCAGAAGCGGCATTAGAATCATCCAGTTATTTGAAGATGAATCCGATAATGCGCTGGGCAACAGCGAATATAGGTTATCATCATATTCATCATTTAAATTCAAGAATACCGTTTTACCGTTTGCCCGAAGCAATGAAAAATATCCCTGAATTGCAGAATCCATCTGTCACTACATTTAAACTTTCGGATATTATCTCTTGCTTGAGACTAAAACTATGGGATCCGGAACAAAACAGGATGATTTCACTATCCGAATTAAATCTTTCTCACTAATTTTTTCTTTCTGAATCTCTTTGGATGAACTAGCTATTCTCTGCTATTTTGTTTTGCTTTTCAATTTGATCAATTCGTTTTACAATTGAATCAAGATTGCGGAAATGGATATATGCTTTTCTATATTTGGCAGCATCAAAGGCTGGAGAGCCCATATATACTTCCCCTTTTTTTGTAATACTTTTTGAGATCCCCGACTGAGCAGTAATAATTGTCTGATCAGCAATTTCAAGATGGCCAACAATGCCGACCTGTCCGCTAAACATACAATTTTTTCCAATTTTTGAAGAACCTGCAACCACACCATGCGCTGCAATATATGTATTCTCGCCTATTTCAACATTATGTGCAATATGAATCAGATTGTCAAATTTAACACCTTTCCTTAAAATCGTTGATCCTAACGTTGC
>JAPLDC010000082.1 GCA_026391935.1 Bacteroidota bacterium
AGAAAAGCCCCTGGAAATACAGGGGCTTTAAGGTAAGTACCAAGGACCGGAGTCGAACCGGTACGGTTTCCCACAGGTGTGTGAGACCAGCGCGTCTACCAATTCCGCCACCTGGGCATTACTAAAAAAGAACGTTATCAATTCATTAACACGTGGTGTTTGAGACCAGCGCGTCTACCAATTCCGCCAACTGGGCAATTTTCCTTGCTTGTCTCATTTATTATTGATCTTGAGGAAACCTGCAAAAACCAAAATCGATGAGCAAAAAGCTGAATCAGGGATGCAAAACTATTCATTTGTTTTGGATTCACAAAAAAATATGGCTTAAACCATCAAAATTCTTTTGCCAAACCTCCATTTTTGATTATATTTGCAGCCCTATAAAAACGGCCATGAACTACAAGGTAAAAATATTTTCGGGTTCTTCTACGCGCAGCTTGTCTGAAAAGATCTGCAAAGGGTATGGACAAGAGTTAGGAAAGGTTTCCCTTCTTCGCTTTAGCGATGGGGAGATCCAAACTTCATACGAAGAAACTGTCCGAGGAAGCGATGTGTTTATCATCCAATCCACCATGCCTCCGACCGAAAATTTATTCGAACTTTTATTGATGATCGATGCAGCAAAACGCGCATCAGCACATCAGATCATTGCCGTTCTGCCCTATTTTGGATATGCACGTCAGGATCGTAAAGATCAACCCAGAGTGGCGATCGGTGCAAAAATGGTGGCAAATTTGTTGTCAGCTGCCGGTGCAACACGAATTGTCACAATGGATCTGCATGCTGACCAAATTCAAGGGTTCTTCGATTTCCCTGTTGACCATTTATACGCTTCTTCTATATTTTTACCTTATATACAAAGTTTAAATCTTCCAAATTTAACGATAGCAGCACCCGATATGGGAGGCTCCAAGCGTGCCAATGCCTATGCTAAGTTTTTGAAGGCAGATATCGTTATCTGTTACAAACAAAGGGCAAAAGCAAATGTAATTGAAAGCATGACTGTTATTGGTGATGTGGAGGGAAAAGATATTGTATTGGTGGACGACTTAATTGATACCGGCGGAACCCTAACCAAAGCAGCTGATATGATGCTGGATAGATGTGCAACTAGCGTCAGAGCCTTTTGTACACACGCTGTTTTATCGGGAAAGGCATACGAAAACATCGAAAAATCAAGAATTTTAGAATTGGTGGTAACGGATACCATTCCATTATCTCAACAATCAAGTAAAATAAAAGTATTATCGGTTGCCGATCTATTCGCGAAAGTGCTACACAGCGTGCATAGCTTCGAATCGATCAGCTCCAATTTTATTGTATCGTAACATTTAAAGACATTGCGCAAAAAATATATATAAACGTTGGTTGGGAAGCGCAACAATCAACAACAAAAAATAAATAAAAATGAAATCAGTATCTATTAGCGGTTCGCCACGTGCGAACGTAGGGAAAGCAGATGCAACCATCTTGAGAAATGCAAAAAAAGTTCCATGTGTACTTTATGGTGGAAAAGAACAAGTTCACTTTGCTGTATTAGCAGCAGACTTCAAAGACTTGATCTACACACCACATGCAAACACTGTTGATCTTGACATTGCAGGTAAAAAGTATAAAGCAATTTTACAGGAAGCGCAATTCCACACAGTAAAAGATTCTCTTCTTCACGTTGATTTTTTAGAGATCGTTGCAGGAAAACCTGTGACAATGAATATCCCGGTAAAAACTACAGGAACTTCTCCTGGTGTTAGAAACGGTGGTAAACTAAATAAAAAATTAAAAACACTAAAAGCTAAAGGCTTAGTGGAAAAAATGCCTGACACAATTGATATTGCAATTGATACCTTAGAAATCGGTCAAGGTGTGCGTGTAAGTGATATCAAAATTCCGGGAATAACATTTTTAAATGCTTCAAACGTAACTGTAGTGAGTGTTCAAACAACTCGTGCTGCTGTTGAAGAACCTAAAGCCGCTGTTGCAACTCCGGCTGCTGCTGCTAAACCGGCTGCTGCTGCTGCTGCTAAACCAGCTGCTAAAAAATAATTTTTTCTTACAAATAAAAAACCCTGCATTTATTGCGGGGTTTTTTATTTTTGACCTATTGTAGAGATTTCGTATTTTTGATAAATGAGTAAATTTTTAATTGTCGGATTGGGGAATATCGGGGAGGAGTACGAAAATACTCGCCACAATATCGGATTTACGATCTTAGATGCCCTTTCCAAAGAGAACAATATCAAATTTACAGTAGAAAAGCTTGCTTCCGTTGCAACATACAAGTTTAAGGGAAAGACCTTGATCCTGATAAAACCCTCCACCTACATGAATCTGAGCGGGAAAGCGGTTAACTACTGGTTGCAAATGGAAAAAATTAATACTGAAAATTTGCTTGTTCTAACTGATGACTTAGCATTACCTTTCGGTTCTATCCGGATGAAAGGCAAAGGGAGCGATGGCGGACACAACGGATTAAAAAGCATTCAGGAAACACTAACGACAACAGAATATGCCCGCTTACGTTTTGGGGTGGGCAACGAATTTTCGAAGGGGAAACAGGTAGATCACGTTCTTGGGAAATGGAATGATGAAGAAAAAAAAGCATTAGAACCAAGAATAAAACTAGCTGTAGAAATGGTACAAGGCTTTGCTTCAATTGGATTACAAAGAACAATGAGTGCATATAATAATAAATAGATTTATAAAATTAATTAAAACAATCATGAAAAAATATTCCGCTATACTTAGTATTATAATTGCATTTGTTGCACTTTCTGCAACAGCACAAACAACTCTTCAGACTGAAGATTTTACAACTTATTTAGGAACAGCAGGCACAATTCCTGTTGGATGGACATTTTCATACAACGGTAACTATACTACAACAGCTTCATCCGGAATAAGTGGCCCTAACTCTTATAAATTTGGAGTTAACAATGCTACAATTTCCGCACCTGCATTTACCAATGCAGATACCGTTTCTTTTTGGGTAAAAGGAAATGGTACTGATTCTTTAAGTAACTTAATTTTAGTTGAATCTGCGGACAATATTGTTTGGGACACGGTAGCAAAACTATATAAATTACCAACAAATTTAACAGGACAAAGTTTTAAATATGCTTTATTGAATGCTACACATTATGTTCGATTTGTATATAAAAAATCCATTGGAAACTGTGCTTTTGATGATTTCAAACTAACCCGCAATGCTGTTGGTCCTCCGATAACTGCCGCATTTAATGCTGCCACAGTTTGTTTTGGAACAACAACTGCCTTTTCTGATATTTCTGTGAGTGACTCCGGAATCGTAAATTCATGGTCTTGGAATTTTGGAGACGGAAGCCCAATAAATAACACAGCCAACCCAACACATTTGTACCTGACAAGCGGAACATTTCCGATTACTTTAATTGTTTCGGACAATCTTTCACATTTAGATACTGTGAATGGATCCGTTTCTGTCGACTCTGTCGTTTCAACTATTTCATCATCAATTGTAGGTAATGTTGTTACTTTCACAGGGTTCGGTTCCAATGGAAGCGGTTCATATTCTTATCTATTAGATGTAGATGATGGAGGCGGATTTGCAATCACCTCTCCTAATTATATTTATACATACAGTATTCCTGGAAATTATACAGCTTGTCTTATCACATATGACAGTCAAGGTTGCCTTGATACAAGCTGCACTTCATTCACAATTCTTGCGACTGGAATTAACAAGATAATTTCATCAGAAGTTTTAATTGCACCAAACCCAAGCAATAATGGTTTGTTTAATATAGATTTTGGCAACACAAACAACCAAAGCTCAATTACAATCCATAACGTCATCGGCAAAATAGTTTTTACAAAAGAAATTGATGGGAACACTAAACAACATATTGATCTGTCTAATCAAACGAATGGTGTTTATTTTGTCAATATAAAAAACGATAAAGAAAATATCACAAAAAAAATAATTATAAATAAATAATATTTTTCTTCTCATCAGAAACGCCAAGAGCAAAACTCTTGGCGTTTTTGTTTTTATATTTGCACCACCCTTGGAAAAAACAGAACACATAAGCACTATCGTCAAATCTCTTCCCGACAATCCTGGGGTATATCAATATTATGATTCTGAAGGGAAAATAATTTATGTTGGCAAAGCAAAGAATTTAAAAAAACGAGTTTCCTCTTACTTTAATAAAGATCAATCCGAAAACGGGAAGACACAGATACTCGTTAAAAAGATTGTCGA
>JAPLDC010000156.1 GCA_026391935.1 Bacteroidota bacterium
AGGAATGGTTAGTTTCACAACCAATATAATAGGAGGAACTTTCGCAACATTATTCATGGCTTTCTTTTTTATGAAGGATGAACACCTAATCTATGATACGGTTTTACTATTGACACCACCGAAACACATTGATGCCATCAAAGAAATAATGCAGGAAACAAAACGTTTACTCACAAAATATTTTATTGGAATATTATTAGACATGCTTTTTGTAGCAACACTGACTTCCATCTCCCTTCACTTTTTAGGTGTAAAAAACAGTTTGTTGATTGGAATGTTTGCGGGACTAATGAATGTAATACCTTATATAGGCCCACTGATAGCTGCTTCATTTGGAATCCTAATTGGAGTTACATCCAGTTTGGAATTAGAATTTTACACGCAGCTATTGCCTCTTATATATAAAATTGCACTAACTTTTTTAATTGTACAGTTGATCGATGCTTTATTAGTTCAGCCATTGGTAATTTCAAATATCGTCAAGGCTCACCCTTTAGAAATATTTTTAGTGATCCTGATAGCAGGGACCTTAACCGGGATTGGTGGGATGATAGTCGCTGTTCCTATCTATACTATCCTGAGGATAATTGCAAAAGAGTTCCTTAACAACTTTAAGATCGTTCAAAAACTCACTTCAAAACTTGAAGACGAATAATAAATTTTTTTTATGATTGAAAAAGCTACACTTGAATTTCTTAAAAAGTTAAGTAAAAACAACAACAAAGAATGGTTTGATAAAAACCGGCCAACCTACGAACTTGCAAAAATAAATTTTAAGGAGTTTGTGAATGAATTGATTATTTCCACAGCAAAATTCGATGTGGCAGTTAAACATCTGGAAGCAAAAGATTGTATTTTCAGAATAAACCGTGATGTCCGATTTTCAAAAAACAAATCTCCCTATAAAAATAATTTTGGTGCGAGTATTTCACCTGGAGGAAAAAAATCATTTGCCGCGGGATATTACCTTCAGATTCAACCTGGCGCTTCCTTTATTGCTGGCGGAATGTGGCAGCCTCCTACTCCGCTAACAAATGCAATACGGCAAGAAATAGACTACAATACCATTGAATTCAAAAAAATTATAGGATCAAAAGATTTTAAAAAATATTTTGGGACGTTATCGGATGAAGACAAATTAATCACTGCACCAAAAGGATTCGAAAAAACACACCCGGAAATTGAATTACTAAAATTCAAAAGCTACATAACTCTTCATAATTTAAAAGATGAAGATGTTTTATCGAAAACTTTTTTAAAACATTGCACCGATATAATGAAAGCAATGTATCCTTTGAATTTATTTTTAAGAAGGGCTTGTGATTAATAGTGCCAAAGATCGCTCTCATAATCGAATACCTCTTCTTTTATAGATTCCGATTCTAACAACGCGTCCAAGCCTGTTTTATATTCACTTATTGTTCGGTTATATACATTCGATTCCTTGTAAACATAACTCGCAAACATCCGTTTTACAAACAATTCGTCATAACTCATTCTTTCCGCATCATTATGACGATTAAAAACAGCGGCTTTCGCTAAATAAGGTCGTGCCTCTGGAAAATATATCCAAAATAAAGGTTTCACACCTATGACATCTCCTGTTTCAGAAACTTTTTCGGCAAGCGGACAAATACCAATAATTCTAGCTTCCATCACTGAACGTTGTTTGTCAAAAAACCAATCTTCTTTTATCCAATATTGGCGAATATTCGCTGCTTTAATTTCTGTTTTAAG
>JAPLDC010000279.1 GCA_026391935.1 Bacteroidota bacterium
CCTGCGTGTCCATAACATACCGTTTTAAATTTATACTTTCCACCTACTTCTTTCACACCTTTTACCAATTTAGGCAGTTCGGCACGGGGCACAACAGTATCTTGTTCTTTACTGATAGCGTTGTTTTTCACCGCTTCATTAATTCCTCTTCTCAGTCGCCACAATTCATTTTTTTGTGCGGCAGATTCTGCAAATAAAATTTCTGCAATATTAAATTTTTCCATCAATTCAGAAATGGCTTCCATTTCTTTCATCAATACATCGAGATCATTTCCATCCACTTCAATTAATAAATGAGCCTGAATATCATCCTCTAATTTTACAACATTGCTTTGCACATATTTACATACCCAATCCAAGGCATCCCGTTCCATCAATTCCATTGCGCTTGGTGTAAATCCTGCCCTAAAAACTTCACTCACAGCTTTACACGCTTCATCCAAACTCCGAAAGGGAACAAGAACCAGAAGATCAAACTTAGGAAGCGGCAATAATTTTACAATAATTTTTGTAGCAATACCTAGGGTTCCTTCACTTCCAACCATCAATTGTGTTAAATTATAACCCGTAGAATTTTTTAAAGTGTTGGCACCAGTTTCAATAATTTCTCCAGTAGGAAGCACCACTTCCAGATTTAATATATAATCTTTTGTCGTTCCATATTTAACGCATTTTGGGCCCCCGCTACTCTCAGCAATATTTCCACCTAAAAAACAGCTTCCTTTGCTGGCGGGGTCTGGGGGATAAAACAAGCCTTTTTCTTTTACTGCATTTTGAAAGATCTCATTTATAACACCAGGTTCTACGGTTGCTTGTAAATTACGTTCATCAATTTCCAAAATCTGATTGAATCGTTCCAACGATACTATTATTCCTGAATGAATTGGCAATGCACCTCCACTTAATCCTGTTCCTGCCCCTCTTGGGGTAACAGATACTGTTTCAGCATTTGCTAATTTCATTATTTCAGAAATTTCTTTTGCTGTACGGGGTTTTACAACTACTTCAGGTAAGAAAACTAAATCTTCCGTTTCATCGTGCCCATAATTCTTTAAACTTTCGGAGTCAAAAAAAACATATTGCTTACCACAAATTTGTACAAGTTTATCAAGAATGGTAGTTGTTATTTTATTGTAGTTCATATGAATTTATCCTAATAAAAGTCACTCTATAAATATTCTAATAATAATGTCTTTTAAAAAATGCTGACATTTTATTATTTACAAAAATAAATGCATTTTTCATTTTTTTAACAGAAACAGGCATTATTATTGACAATAAATGCAACTAATAATAGTTAGAGAAGAAATCTAAAACAAAAAAATGGAAAGAAAAGAATTTTTAGCCCTGGTAGGAACAAGTTTCGCGGCCATCACACTTGCTAGTTGCCTTGGATCGTGCAAAAAAGAGAAAAATGCTCAACCAACAGTTGATTTTACCTTAGATCTTACTGCAGCTGCAAATAGTGCTTTAGCTACGAATGGTGGCTATATTTACAGTAATTCGGTGATTGTTGCAAGAACAATGGCAGGCGGATATATCGCAGTTGCTCAAGCTTGTCCGCATCAAGGAGTTTCGGTTGTTTATCAGCCATCATCTGGTGGTTTTTATTGTAGTGCACATGGATCAGCCTTCTCGGCCAGTGGTGCCGTAACTGCAGGACCTGCAGGAACAGCCTTAAAACAATACACTTGTGATCTAAGCGGAACATCACTTCACGTTCATGGGTAATTTTGGAGTTTTTCGGTTCGTAAGTTCTTAACAATGAAAAAAGTTTGTTAATTATTTTACAATAAAATAATCTTCCCTAAATATCTGTTTTTCAACATAATTACTATTTTTGTATTCTATTAATTGAAAGTGAACATCCTAAAGGTATTATCTGTCGGAAGATAATTACACCTTAACCACTTCAACAACATTTCAGAAGTGAACACCCTATAGAACTATCCGAAAGGATATAAATCTAAACCGCTTCAATAGATCTTTTTAAAGTTTTATTCAATAGGATGTTTAAGGTTATTAAAATACATTTTCTATTTTTTATTCTGATTTTCTCTAACATCAGTGGAAAAGCACAATGCGGAACAGTTATTTCTACTTTCCCATATACTGAAAATTTTGAAGCTGCTCCGTCATGGACATCCGGAGGAACAAATTCCGATTGGGCATGGGGAGCTCCAACACATCCTATTATCAATAGTGCCGGAGGCGGAACTAAATGCTGGACTGTAGGTGGTCTAAGTGGTTCCTTTTATAATTATTCAGAACTATCCTGGATCATGAGTCCTTGTTTTGATTTTAGTACTTTGAATTATCCATGGATCTCCTTTAAAATCTTCTGGGAAGACGAATTTAAATATGATGGAATGGTTTTGCAATACTCTTTAACAGGCGGAACAACCTGGATAAATGTGGGTGCGTATGGTGATGCTGTCAATTGTTTGAATGATAACTGGTACAATTATAACAACATCACATGGCTGACAAGTTCAAGTCCAAAACATGGATGGACAGGCCGAACAGGTGCAACTTCAGGATCCTGCCAAGGAGGTAACGGAAGTTTAGGCTGGGTAACTGCAAAACATTGTATGTCATCGCTTGCAGGTCAGGCGAATGTGCGTTTCAGATTCTTATTCGGCTCAGGAACTACCTGTAATAGTTATGATGGAATTTCCGTCGATGATATATATATTGGTAATGCAGCTCCAAACGTTGCTAATTTCAGTTATGCATGTGCAGGGGCTAATACCGTGAATTTCACCAATACTTCCTTAATGTGTCCAACAGGGTACTTTTGGGACTTTGGTGATGGAACCACCTCAACTGTCATGAATCCTTCTCACACTTTTTCTGGTCCCGGCACCTACAATGTCATGCTTACTGCAAGCGGTCCATGCAATGCTTCTGGTTCAGTATCTATCCCTGTTTCAATTTTAGGAGCCACAACAACAATATCTAATGTTACCTGCAATGGAGCAAATAACGGAGTTGCAAATGCCACTGCTGTTGGAAGTGTTGGCCCCTTTATATATTTCTGGGCACCCGGAGGAGGAAGCTCTTCAAGTATTTCAGGGCTGAGTGCAGGAACATACACTGTTTCCGTTTCAGCGGTTTTGGAGGCAGCAATGGAACAACGAATGCAATTGCGGCAGGAGGAACTTCACCTTACTCCTATTTATGGACCCCAACAGGAAGTACAACTTCAAATGCCTCAGGATTGATTGCCGGATCCTATGCTGTAACAATTACAGATGCTCATCTTTGTACTGCAAGTTCATCCATATCGATAACGCAACCACTTAACGCCGTTAATGCGACAACTAGCAATACTCCTTCTATTTGCGGATTAAGCGATGGAGGAGCAACAGTTAGCCCAACGGGCGGAACAATGCCTTATTCCTATTCGTGGCTTCCAACCGGGGGAACAGGAACAACTGCAACAGGGTTAGCGCCGGGAACATATACTATTACAGTTTCAGATGCTAACAACTGCTCTATTCCGGTAACAACTACAATAACAAGCACAGGAAACATTGTTGCATCCATTACAACGAGCCCTATAATTTGTTATGGTCAAGCAAACGGATCTGCAATGGCTTCTGTCGCAGGCGGATCAGGACCATATACCTATTTATGGAGTTCAGGTGCAACAACAAATAGTATTACAAATATTGCATCCGGTGCATATTGTGTGACAATCATTGATTTAAATGGTTGCAGAGATACGGCATGTGTCGATCTTTATGATCCTCCGGCAATTAACGCTGATTTTACAAGCAATACTTCCGTTACAACAATATATGATCCTGAAATATTTTTTTATGATCAAACAGCAGGTTCCACCACATGGCAATGGGATTTTGGAGATGCCAGCGGTTCATCAGCAAGTAATCCGATTCATAACTTTGGAGGTGAAGGAACTTTTCCTGTTACTTTATTTGTATCAAATTCTCAGGGTTGCACGGATACTGTGACGCACTATATTACGATCAATGATGGCTATACATTTTATGCTCCAAACGCTTTTACGCCAGATAATAATGGAGAAAACGACATCTTCCTCCCGAAAGGAACAGGCTGGGATATTTCAAGATTTGATATGATGATCTTCGACAGATGGGGAAATGTAGTTTTTCATTCTACCGATGTTCGTTCTGGTTGGAATGGAAGCCTTAACAATGATCATGAGACTGCTCAAGCAGATGTTTACGTTTGGAAGGTGCAAGTTTATGATAACACTGGGCTAAAACATAACTACCTAGGTGCTGTAACAATGGTAAAATAAGCATTCTGATTTCCTTTAATTCTCTCTTAATACCATTCATCCTTTTATTAGTTTATTTTCAAGCGAATTTTGCTATTTTCGTTCCATTCAAAAAAATTTAAATCATTCAATTATGAAACGACTTTTAATCATTGGTTTTTCGATTCTCCTGTTCACTAACCTGAGTGCTCAAAAAAAGAATATTACACTTGAAGATATCTGGAAAACAGGCACTTTTCGTTCAAATGGTGTTTACGGATTAGTTTCAATGAATGAGGGTTTGCATTATTCTGCCATGGATAATGGAAAGATCCTTCAATACGAATATGCAAAAGTTTCAACTCCTGAAATAATAGTTTCTGAAAGTGATTTGAAGATCGATGGCAAAACAATTGGCATAGATGGTTATCAGTTTAGTCCGGATGAAACAAAGATGCTTATTTCAACAGGAACCGAACAAATTTACCGTCATTCAACAAGAGAGAATTATTATGTATTCGATAGAAAAACAAAAGCTTTAACGGCTGTCAGCAGCGGTGAAAAACAAATGTATGCCACTTTTTCACCTGATGGCAACAAAGTTGGATTTGTGAGAGGCAATAATATTTTTATTAAAGATCTTGCATCCGGAAAGGAAACACAAGTAACCACAGATGGCTTACATAATAATATAATCAATGGAGCCACCGACTGGGTGCATGAAGAAGAGTTCTCTTTTTCTATTGCTTACTTCTGGAGCCCTGACAGTAAAAAAATAGCTTATTATAAATTTGATGAGAGCAAAGTAAAAGAGTTTTCTTTCAATGAATTTAATGATCAGCTCTATCCTACCGAATACAAATTCAAATATCCAAAAGCAGGGGAAGAAAATTCAGTAGTGACCATACACACCTATGACCTCCTTTCTGCATCAGATAAATTAATGGACATCGGAAATGTGATAGATCAATACATCCCACGCATCAAATGGACGATGGATGCAAATACATTGTCGATCGTGAGGATGAACCGCCATCAAAATAAATTAGAATTATTATTGAATAATGCTGCAACAGGTGAAGCAAAAGTAATCTATACAGAAACGAGTGAAACCTATATTGACATTCATGAAGGACAAGGTGATTATGTTTATTTCACAGCTGATAAGAAGAACTTTATCATTATGTGTGAAAAAGACGGGTTCAATCATATCTATATGTACGATATGAATGGAAAGCTTGTAAATCAAGTTACAAAAGGGAATTGGGATGTTGTAAGTTTTCAGGGTATTGACGAAAAAACAAAAACGATTTTTTATACTGCTTCAGAAACAACAGCCACTGAAAAAGATATTTATTCGATCAAAACAAATGGAACAGGTAAGAAAAAAATATCGATAGAAAAAGGCACACATTCCCCTGAATTCAGCACCGGAATGAAATATTATATCAACACATTTTCATCTGCCAATGCACCAAACTTTATTGCTATTTATGATGCACAAGGAAAGCAAATCAGAATACTGGAAAGCAATGACGCCTTGGCAAAGAAAATGGAAGAATTTGATATCAGCAAAAAAGAACTGTTCATGTTCAAAACAACGGAAGGAGTTGAACTGAACGCATGGATGATCAAACCATCAAACTTTGATGCAACAAAAAAATATCCTGTTTTTCTTACGTTCTATGGCGGTCCAGGAAGCAACAAAGTGAATAATTCATTTGATGGAAGAGATTATTTTTGGCACCAGATGTTGGCTGAGAAAGGATACATAGTAATGTGTGTGGATAACAGAGGAACGATGTATCGTGGAAGAGCTTTTAAAGATTGTACTTTCAAGCAATTGGGAAAATTAGAGGTAGCAGATCAGATCGAAACGGCCAAATATCTTGGAACATTACCATATGTGGATAAAACCCGGATCGGCACATTCGGATGGAGTTTCGGAGGTTATTTAAGTTCTTTATGCATCACCAAAGGAGCTGATTATTTTAAAATGGCCATCGCTGTAGCGCCCGTAACTAACTGGCGTTATTACGATAATATCTATACCGAACGTTTTATGAGTTTGCCTCAGGAAAACGCAAGTGGGTATGACGACAATTCTCCAATAAATTATGTGAATATGCTAAAGGGGAAATATTTATTGATCCACGGCAGTGCAGATGACAATGTACACTTTCAAAACACAATGGAAATGGTAAATGCCCTAGTAAATGCTAACAAACAATTTGATCTATTCGTTTACCCGGATAAAAATCATAGTATATATGGCGGAAACACCCGTTTACATTTGTACAACAAAATGACCGATTTTATCTTGAATAATCTATAATACATCGAAAAAAGAGGCTATAAATCAATAAGCGTATATTAAGTCTTTGTACTTTATCCTAATTATATATATATTCGCAGGGTTCTAAATAAAAAATAAAAAAAAACACTATATGTCAGAAGTAAAACAAGGTCACCCGAAAGGTCTATATGTACTTTTTGTAACTGAAATGTGGGAGCGCTTTAGCTACTATGGAATGCGCGCCATTTTTGTATTATTCTTAACAAAAGCATTAATGTATGATAAAGCTTTCGCTAGTGGTATCTACGGAAGTTATACAGGACTTGTTTATTTAACACCTTTGATCGGTGGTTATATGGCAGACAGATATTGGGGAAATAGAAAATCAATCATTATTGG
>JAPLDC010000046.1:0-583 GCA_026391935.1 Bacteroidota bacterium
AACAAAAGGATGGGATTATGTACATCTATGTGAGACATTTGAAAAAGCAAGTGCAGTATGCAGAGAACAACATGTTCCAGTTTTGGTGCATGTGGAAGAAGTTACTCAACCTCAAGGCCACAGCACATCAGGTTCACATGAACGTTACAAATCAAAAGACCGTTTAAATTGGGAAACTAATTTTGATGGTATAAAAAAATTACGGGAATGGATCCTTTCAAATAAAATAGCTACTGAAAATGAATTAATCGAGATAGAGGAAAATGCAAAAAAAGCTGTGCGTGAGGCAAAAACTGCTGCTTGGAATGCATATATAAATCCGATCAAAGCAGAACTAAAGGAAGTATGCTCATTCATGGATAATATCGCTGCTCAATCCTCAAATGCAGCGTTTATCACAAAAATTAAAGACGACCTAACCACTATTCTTGAACCTATCCGTAAAAATATTATTGTTGCGGCTAAAAGTGTTCTTCGTTTAACGCGTCATGAAAAAATTGCAGCTAAAAAACAATTGGTTGATTGGATAAATGAATCAAAAATAGCAAACCATGATCGTTACAGCTCATACTTACAGAGCGAA
>JAPLDC010000046.1:591-6970 GCA_026391935.1 Bacteroidota bacterium
ACCTGTAAAAATTGAATTTGCCGAAGATGCAAGGATGGTTGATGGAAGAGAATTGTTAAAAGAAAATTTTAATGTTATTCTTTCTAAATATCCTGAAGTATTAATTTTTGGTGAAGATGCTGGAAAAATAGGAGGCGTGAATCAAGGATTGGAAGGGCTTCAGGAAAAATACGGAGAGATCAGAGTTTTTGATACAGGAATTCGTGAAGCGACTATAATAGGTCAGGCCATTGGATTGGCCATGCGTGGATTAAGGCCGATAGCAGAGATCCAATATCTTGATTATTTATTGTACGCCCTACAGATTATGAGTGATGATCTTGCAACGATACATTACCGTACAAAAGGCGCACAAAAAGCTCCAGTAATTATTGGTACCCGCGGACATCGATTAGAAGGTATCTGGCATAGTGGTTCTCCTATGGGCATGATCATTAATTCCATTCGTGGCATCCATGTTTGTGTACCCCGAAACATGCTTCAAGCTTCTGGATTCTATAATACTTTATTATTAGGAGATGAACCTGCTCTAGTTGTTGAACCATTAAATGGATACCGTTTAAAAGAAAAATTGCCAATAAATTTAGGAGAATATAGAATTCCATTAGGTGTTGTTGAAACGATAAATGAAGGAACAGATGTAACCTTAGTAACTTATGGCTCTTGCTGTAGAATCGCTATGGAGGCTGTTAAACTACTTGCTGAAGCAGAAATTTCTGTTGAAGTAATCGATGTTCAAACATTATTACCATTTGACCTGAATCATTCAATTGTTGAATCTGTAATAAAAACCAATCGATTGATTGTTTTAGATGAAGATGTTCCGGGTGGTGCAAGTGCATACATTCTACAAAAAATAATGGATGAACAAAATGCATATCAATATTTAGATTCAGCACCTCGAACTCTTTCTGCTAAAGATCATCGCCCCGCTTATGGCACTGATGGAGATTATTCCTCCAAACCAAGTGTAGAATATGTATTCGATAAGGTTTATGAATTAATGCAAGAAACAAATCCGTTTAAATTTCCTAAAATATATTAAACGTGAAGGGCGAAATTATTCGCCCTTTTTTAACAAATGAAACAAGGCGGAAGATTGTTTTACATGGGTGCTGGAACAAGTGGCAGACTAGGCATTGTAGACGCAAGTGAATGCCCGCCAACCTACGGAGTTCCACAAGGAATGGTTATCGGTATAATTGCAGGTGGCGATAAAGCGATTCGCAAAGCTGTTGAATTTGCCGAAGATGATATAAAACAAGGTTGGAAAGACTTACAGAAACATAAAATAACAAAAAAAGATGTTGTTATTGGAATTGCTGCATCTGGCTCTACTCCTTATGTTATTGGAGCTATAGAAGCCTGCAATAAAGAAAATATCACTACAGCTTGTATCGTTTGTAACAAAGGAAGTAACGTTTCTAAAGTAGCTAGGCATAAAATAGAAATCGTTGTCGGACCTGAATTTGTTACTGGTAGCACACGCATGAAATCGGGTACTGCACAAAAGCTTGCTCTGAATATGATTTCAACTTCAGTAATGATAAAACTTGGAAAAGTAAAAGGGAACAAAATGGTTGACATGCAATTGAGTAACAATAAACTAGTTGACAGAGGAACAAACATGGTAGCTAAGGAATTAAATGTGTCATACAAAAAAGCCAATGAGTTGTTGATGAAATATGGTAGTGTAAGAAAAGCTGTGGATTCAGTAAAAAAGTAACTAAAGCCGAATAGGTTAATCTTAATTACTCCTATCAAATCTTTTCCTATTATGCAGGACATAGAACCTTTTTATAACTGGCGACATTTTTACGTTGCATCAGAGGATGAACGTTCACCCTTTTATGGACGCGAATACAGTGAGTTTGAATACACCAATGCTATCTATAATTATTTAATACACCCTCAATGGGATGATATCGATTCTCCGACTCTTTATATAAAAATACTTTGTGTTGATTATGATTTAGGATTTGCCATAATCGAATTAATTGGTGAATGGAACGACGCCATCAACAATGATATTATGTTATTAAAAAGAGATATCATTGAACAAATTATGTTGTATGGAGTGAATAAATTTATTTTAATTGGGGAAAATGTACTAAACTTTCATGCATCCGATGATTGTTATTATGAAGAATGGTTTGATGAAGTTGAAGATGGCTGGATTGCCTTTTTGAATTTTCGTGAACATGTGATGCAAGAATTTCAAAGAGCCAACATCGATTATTTTATTGTTTCCGGAGGACAACTCAATGAAATAGCGTGGCGCACCTCTACTCCATTTCAACTATTTGAAAAAGTAGAACATTTTGTACAAAAAAGGTTGCCATGATCTTGGCTTTTTATTAAAAACAATTCCCCTCTTTTTCCTTATATTTGCTCCTCAGTTTTAGCACTTATTAAATCATAATCTATAATCTCAATAGTATGTCAAAAGGAAATTACACAGTTCCCTATCCGGTGAACGAACCTATCAAAAATTACGCACCTGGAAGTCCTGAGAGAGTCGCACTTCAAGCGATGTTAAAAGAATTACGTTCAAAAGAATTAGATATTCCAATGTATATCGGAGGAAAAGAAGTACGCAGTAATGAAAAAATGCGTCTAGCTCCTCCGCACGACCATAAACACACGTTGGGTCATTTCCACAAGAGCAATAAAGATCATGTTACTGAGGCCATAAATGCTGCATTAGCTGCAAAACCTAAATGGGAAGCATTAGCATGGGAACATCGTGCAAGTATTTTCTTAAAAGCTGCAGAATTAATCGCAGGTCCTTATCGTGCAAAATTAAATGCTGCAACGATGTTAGGTCAATCAAAAAATGCTTTTCAGGCAGAAATTGATTCTGCATGCGAAATAGTTGATTTCCTTCGATTCAATGTGATCTATATGACAGAGATCTATAAACAACAACCTCCTGTTGCAGGTACGGGTTTCGGAGTTTGGAACCGTGTTGAACAAAGACCATTGGAAGGATTTTTATATGCATTAACCCCATTTAACTTCACAGCAATAGCCGGAAATTTACCTACATCTTGCGCAATGATGGGCAATGTAGTTGTTTGGAAACCTTCCAACACACAAGTTTATGCAGCAAATGTTTTGATGGAAATATTCATGAAAGCAGGTGTTCCCGACGGAGTAATAAATTTAATTTATCCAAGTGGTCCTGATGCTGCCGATGTTATTTTCTCGCACCCTGATTTTGCTGGAATTCATTTTACAGGCTCTACTGAAGTTTTCCAAAACATTTGGAAAACAATTGGAAACAATATCCATAAATACAAAACATACCCACGCATTGTTGGAGAAACAGGAGGGAAAGATTTTATTCTTGCTCATAAAACTGCAGATGCCAAAATTTTGGCGACCTCTATTAGCCGTGGTGCCTTTGAATATCAAGGACAAAAATGTTCAGCTTGTTCAAGAGCATATGTTCCATCTAACCTTTGGGATGATGTTAAAAAAATGTTGATCGCAGATCTGAAATCGTTCAAAATGGGTCCGACTGAAGATTTCACAAATTTTATTAATGCAGTTATCGATGAAAAGTCTTTTGACAAATTAGCAAAATATATAGATGCAGCTAAAGTGGATAAAAATGTAGAAATTATTGCCGGAGGAAATTATGATAAATCAAAAGGCTGGTTCATCGAACCTACTATCATTGTAACGAAAGATCCAAAATATGTTACGATGTGTGAGGAATTATTCGGACCTGTATTAACACTTTATGTTTATGATGCAGAAAATTTTGATGAAGTTTTAAAAACTGTAGACTCCACTTCTGCTTACGCTTTAACAGGAGCTATCATTGCACAAGATCGTTATGCGATTGAACATGCAACAAGATCATTGCGCAATGCTGCAGGTAATTTTTATATCAATGATAAATGTACCGGTGCTGTTGTAGGTCAACAGCCATTTGGGGGAGCCAGAGGTTCCGGAACAAATGATAAAGCCGGAGCGATGGTTAATTTACTTCGTTGGGTTTCTCCTAGAACTATCAAAGAAACATTTGTCCCACCAACGGATTACCGATACCCATTCTTACAAGCTGATTAAGAATAAAAAAACGCCTTACATATTAGTGAGGCGTTTTTATTTAATAGCAACAATTATTTATTACATTAGATGTATCCAAAATTGTAATTCAATTTAGATATATTTTAAAATACTAGCCATGAAAAAAAACACTATCCTGCTTATTCTTTTTTTAAGTTTAATATACTCAGAAAACTTTTTTGCTCAATCAAATGCAGCCATTTCAAAAATAATACAAAAAGGACAAAGAGTTGAATTAACAATCACTGCATCAAAGCCTTTTTATGTAGGTGGTAACATGCACATTTTACATATTGGAAATAAGGATTTCACACATTACAAGCAAACTAAAAAAAATGGGAAAGGTATCTTAACCTTTCTAATTCCTATTGAAGACTTCAATAGTTTGGTTCAAGGGGATGTTGTTTGGATGTCTTATGGGAATTTATTAAAAGAGAATCCTGGTGAAAATATTAATATTGAAGAAATGTGCAAAACGAATCCTCAAAAACTATGGTATTTTGGTAAATTCAGCGCAAAACTATTGAAAAAATAATGTTAATCTTCTAAAAAAGAATGATGAATTCAAAAAATATAAATCTGATACTAATAATATTTATTATTATACTAGGTTCAAAATCTTTTCAGGGAAAAGCGCAAACAACTCCAGACCCAGGATTAGCAGGCTCCTATACAGTACTTTCGCAGGAATACAATTTGGGTGATCTGGCATTTTCTGATCCTAGTTTTCCAAATCCAATGGAAGTCAGAGGATCTGTTCATTATCCTTCTTCTATGGCTGGTGGACCGTTCCCAGTTTTGATGCTGATGCATGGACGCCATGAAACAACTTACCAAACAAGCAATCCTTCCAATACAAATAGTGATTGGCCCCCAACTTCCGGCTTTGAATCCATCACGAGCTTTCAAGGTTATGATTATTTGGCTACACAAATGGCGAGTCATGGTTATATTGTGATAAGCATTTCTACCAATGCTATCAATGCAGCTGATGCCGGTGTTGCAGATTATGGTATGTCGGCCAGAGCAGCATTGATGCAACACCACCTTGATTTATGGAACACTTGGAATACAGCTGGAGGAGCACCATTCGGGACTCTATTTGTTGGAAAATTAGATATGAATAATATTGGGACAATGGGACATTCTCGTGGTGGTGAAGGTGTAGTAAAGGAAGCTTTATTGAACACATCATTAGGAAGTCCATATGGAATTAAGGCTGTACTTACACTTGCTCCTGTAGATTTTTTAAGAGAAGTTTTAAATAATGTTCCATTTATGAATGTTGCACCTTATTGCGATGGAGATGTTTCAGATATTCAAGGTGTTCATTATTTAGATGATGCACGTTATTCTGTTCCTTCAGATGAAGCTCCAAAACATTCCATTTTATTTATGGGTGCCGATCATAATTTTTTCAATACTGTTTGGACACCGGGATTATATCCTGCAGGAGGATCTGATGACTGGGGTTATAACTCGGATCCGCATTGCGGAACAGGTCCAAGCAATAAGCGTTTGACTCCTGCTGAACAACAAGCCGCATTTAATGCGTATGCAAGCGCATTTTTTCGATTATATATTGGACATGAAACAGCTTTTGCTCCGATTCTTGAAGTAGATGATATTGTTCCGCCAGTTTCTTCCTTACTTGATTCATCAGGCGTATTTGTTTCCTATCATGCACCTTACTCGAAAAGATTGGATGTAAACAGAACGACAACTGTCAGCACTTCTACTACAAATACTTTAACGGGAAGCGTTACAACAGGAGGACTAGTCTCTTCGGGGATATGTGGTGGTGGTGGCGGAGAAACAGCATGTGGTGTAAGTCCTATTGCTGATAAAGAACCTCACAAAGGAACTTCCGGAACACCTGCTTTATCACAAATGGCCATGAGATGGAATAGCGCAACGGATTATTATCAAAATATAATTCCTGCAGCCAATCAAAACTTTACTATTTATGAAAATCTGCAATTCAGAGCATCCGTAAATTTTAAAGAATCCACTTCGGGTGCTGATCTTAATTTTACGATACAACTTATTGATATTTCAGGAAATATAAGCAGTCAAGAAGTTGGTACTCATACGCATGCAATGTTTTTCCAACCAGGCACACAAGCATGGGAATTGCCAAAAGTACTCTTCAATACAATTAAGATTCCTTTGAATACATTTACTGGAATTGATATGACACAAGTTCAGAAAATAAAATTTTTATTTGATAAAACGACTGCAGGGTCCATTTTAATTGCTGACTTAGCCTTAAGTGGACTGACTCCTATAGCAACTTCCA
>JAPLDC010000068.1 GCA_026391935.1 Bacteroidota bacterium
CGGATTATATATATTTTTTTCTAACATTCTATTTTCTTAACTACTTATATCTTGCCACAAATAATTTTTAAAATATATCTGTGAAAATCTGAGTGATCTGTGGTGTCTTATTTTTACGTTGTGGTTTTTACCACTGATTTCAAGGATTTACACGGATTATATATATTTATTTTTAACATTCTATTTCCTTAACTACTTATATCTTGCCACAAATAATTTTTAAAATATATCTGTGAAAATCTGAGTGATCTGTGGTGTCTTATTTTTACGTTGTGGTTTTTACCACCGATTTCATGGATTTACACGGATTATATTTATACGTTTCTTTTTTTATCACAAAATTTTGCTTTATGGCAAGTTGTTTTAAATTACAGGTGACACAAATTTTTCATTTTTATCTGTGAAAATCTGTGAAATCTGTGGTGAATAGTTTTTACATTATTAGCCTTTGAATTCCCTCTTTTAAATCTACTGTGTTAAAATTTATTAAGAGACCTAATTTTATTTTTGACAACTTTAAATAAGTTAATATTTGAGCTTTGTGGATTGGAGCAAGCTCCTCCACAGATTTAATTTCGATTATTACGGAATCATTTACTAATAAGTCTAATCTATATCCTGCATCTAGTTTTATTTCATCATAAATTAAGGGCAAGACCCTTTGTCGTTCAACAATAAAGCCCGATTTTGTTAATTCATAAAACAAACACGCTTCATAAGAAGACTCCAGTAATCCTGGCCCCAATGCTTTATGAACCTTAAAAGCACAGCCAATGATACCATAAGTAATATCATTTAACGATTTATATTCTTTAATACCTTCCTCAACAATTTTAATTTCATCCCAATTCATACTATATATTTTCTTTTAAATTTTCTCTGTGTGTATCTGTGTAATCTGTAGTGTCTTATTTTTACTTTATTAATCTTTGAATTCCCTCTTTTAAATTTTATCTGTGAAAATCTGTGTAATCAGTGGTGCGTTTTTTCATTTCGACATATTATACACCTGTGTGCTATTCGGCAGCTGAGGCATATTATCAATTTGTTTACAATGCTTACCATCAAACTCTGTATCAACACAATTACTCATTACCACAATTAAAGATGTTTTAGTAGTAGATAAAAATTTTCCTGGAATGATCTTAACAAATTCATAATATTTTGGATTGTGATCATCGGGATAACCTTTAAAATCAACATTTCCAAGAATTGTATAGTCCTTGTCATTTTGCTCAAGCAGTTTCATGTCGAAGCGCCAATCAGTATTAAATTTTAAAAATGTTAATGTGTTGTCTGCATATTGGCCCGGGTAAATAGCATCAGCAGAATTGATGATCCCTGATTTAACAGTTGTCTTTTTTGTGATCCACTCTGTTTTCGGTTTATTTCCTTGTGAAACAACACCCCATTTTTTAGAAACAAAATCAATTATTTTCCAATCATTATTTTTTTTGTTGACCAACAAAACATCTGTTTTCCCGTCATTATTAAAATCTCCACAATAGGCTGTATTGTTGTTATTCCAAAGTGAGTCCAAGGTATTTGTGTTTTCCCACAGCTTCGTGAATATTTTATTTTCAGAGGAGTAAGCGAACAACCCTTGACTTCCGTCCTTGATGCAAATGATCTCCTCTAAATTATTTTTATCGGGAACTAGATCCCCGACAAGGTATTCATCATTAGGAGAAAAATTATCCACGATATTTTTTTTATCGGAGGGTGTAATGGACGTAGTGTTTCCATTATTAATTTCTTGTTTCTCGAAATAGATCGTTTTGAAAGGAGGCTTATTTTTTTCTCCAATAAACCGTTTCTCATAGATCGCTGTGGCGTCAACGGTTGAAGGGCTTCCTCTTCGTTCGGGGCTTTCACCATAAACGATCTCCAGGTCATCAATAATGATATCCGATTTCCCTTTGTTCCAAACACCAACACCTAAAACATCATCTGGAGAAATTTTTTCTACAGGTAAAAAGCAGGAGGCATTTATTTTTGTCCACTTATTTTTTGGAAAGGATCTGTTCTCGGTGCTTTTACCTTCCCAAAAAACATTTTCATTTTTGGTGTTTGTGATAGAAGCTGTTAACAAGGTGTTGGGGTTGTCGGTTAAAGGAAAAACCCAAACGCTCATGCTGATCTTTTTTGGAATGCTTGTGCCTAGCTCGCTTATTTTCTTGTTTATTACAGGCCCATATTCTTTCCCTCCGCTTAAGTCACACGCTTTTTTGCCGGAATGTGCTGTTGTTTCTTTCACATTGTCGTTGTTGGAAAGTCCCGCTTCTGTTTCAAAATCAAAAAATAAATTGCTTTTTTCTGATTGTGCTGCAGGAGCGTTTTGAAAGACACTTGTTCCGACATAATCGATATGTATATCATCAATATAAAATTCTTTTTTATTTCTGTTCCAAGGATAAGCAACAATTTTATAGTCGGGATTTAAAAGTTCGGGAGCAATTATGAAATCCGCTGTAGCTTGCGACCAATCACTTTTGTTGTTAAATACAATTGGTTGGCTTCCCCAAAACAAATTTTTTCCGCTACCATCCTCAATTGAAAGAACATACAAAGCATCCGCATTTTCCTTTCCTGGAAAGCAGTTGTAGGTGATAGATATGCTTTTCAGAGTTTTAAACGAAGGAATGTCTTTTATTGTTTTATTGATAGAAACACCATATTCAATGGACGACGTGAGTTTACAACTTTTTTTTCCTGTAAAAGATTTGTCCGTTGTGATGAATGCTTCAGTATTATTTTCCAAATCATAGGATTCTTTTAGTAAGGAAGTGGTTACAAGAGAATCTTTTTTTGATGCAGATTCAGTTGTTATATTTTCAATAGGATTATTTTTTTTTCTGAGAAAAAGATACGCGCCCGAAAACCCGAAACCGATACATAAGCAGTAAAGGAGGATTCGTTTTTTATGAGAGTTCATCGTCAGCAAAAGCTTATAAAATTATTTAACAAGCAAGCTGTTCTTTTTATTTATTGAAGCTTTAATGTCTTCCAGTTGTCCCTTTGGGATGGAATTAATTAAGTTTTTTGTATATTCTGTTTGTGGGTGATTATAGATATCATCCGCATCGCCCATCTCTTCAATTTTCCCTTTGTTCATTACCACCATTCTGTCACTCATAAATTTCACAACGGAAAGATCATGGGAAATAAAGATATATGTGAAGTCAAACTCTCTTTTTAATTCATTCAGAAGGTTTAACACCTGTGCTTGAACAGATACATCCAGTGCGGAAACGGATTCGTCACAAATGATGAATTTCGGTCTTAAGGCCAATGCTCTGGCAATGCATATACGTTGGCGTTGACCACCGGAAAACTCGTGGGGATAACGGTAGAAATGCGATTCATTCATATTAACACGTTGCAACAATTCGATCACATGTTGTTTTCTTGCTCTGTCGTTCTCCAAAATATTGTGCACCTGCATTGGCTCCATAATGGCCTGACCGATTGTGGTGCGAGGGTTAAGTGAAGAGTATGGGTCTTGAAAAATAATTTGGATATCTCTTCGTAAACTTCGGAGACTTTTTGAATCAAGTTTTGTGATGTTTATTCCTGTAAAAATAATTTCGCCGGATGTAGGCTCCACCAAACGTAAAATAGTTCTTCCTAAGGTAGTTTTCCCACAGCCCGATTCACCAACCAAACCAAGTGTTTCCCCAGGGAAAACATCAAATGAAACATCGTCAACCGCTCTTACAAGGTCTTTTGCTTTTCCGAAGAGTCCTTTGTTGACAGGGAAATGAGTTTTAACATTTCTAATCTGCAAAATAGGGTCCTTTGCATATATTTTTTTGTGGTAATCCTCTCGCTCTTCCTTTGACACAACAAGCTTTTCTGTCACTTCTGAAACAGATTGACGGCTCTCATTCATTTCGCCCATGTCGTTGGTTTGCATAAAATCTGAAACTGTCGGCAACCAGTGTAAACGTTTGTTTAATGGAGGACGACAAGCTAAAAGGCCTTTTGTATAAGGGTGTCTAGGGTTGGAAAATATCTCCAATACACTTCCCTGTTCAACGATTTTTCCTTTATACATAACCACTACTTTGTCGGCAAGTTCAGCAATCACGCCAAGGTCGTGGGTAATGAACATGATACCCATATCATGTTCGCGTTGAAGCTTAAGCATCAGATCCAATATTGTTGCTTGAACCGTAACATCGAGTGCTGTTGTGGGTTCATCGGCAATCAAAATATTTGGCTGGCAACTCATCGCCATTGCGATCATTACACGTTGCTTTTGTCCACCGGAGATTTGGTGAGGGTAACTGTCGAAAATGGCTTCCGGACGAGGGAGTTGAACTTCTTTAAAAAGATCGATTGTGCGCTCTTTTGCTATTTTTTTTGAAACTTTTTGATGTAACAGAATGGCTTCCATCACTTGGTCGCCACAAGTATAAACAGGATTCAACGATGTCATCGGCTCTTGAAAAATCATGGCAATTTCATTTCCACGAAGCTCACGCATTTCTTTTTCAGAAATTTTTACAATGTCAACAGGACCTTTTGTTTTGGAGTGATAAATAATTTCACCACCTGTAATTTTCCCCGGAGGGTTTGGTATCAAGCGCATCACAGAAAGTGCGGTAACAGACTTGCCGGATCCGGATTCTCCAACTATTCCAATGGTTTCTCCTTTTGAAAGGCTAAATGAAATATCATTAACAGCCTTTACGGTTTCTTCTTCTGTGCGAAATTCGGTAACTAAATTTTTTACTTCTAATAAAATTTCTTTAGACATCGTCCATGGATTTTTTTCAAAGAGTGCTAAAAGTACGTTTTGTTAGGGAATTATGCAAGTTCAATACAACAGAAGCCCAATAAACACGGCTAAATTTTTTAAAATGAAGCTATTCGTTGTCGGGGTATATCCAAAGAGCTATTTTTCCAGGACTCCCAGGTATTGTAAATGAAGTGCTTTCATCACTGAGGTTAATGCGGACATCGCCATATTTTGTAGATTTTACCGTCCAAACAGTAAATCCTTGGTGGTCCTCACTTTTGCCGAAGTGGTCATCGAAATATGTTTTGAAAGAATCAAAGACCTTGTCGGTATTATTTGGGTTATGAATATAAATATCGGATTGGATTTCGTTCAAGCCCCCTTCATCAAAAGTATAGGAAATATTATACGAGTTGGAGTCGCTTAGTTTGGATTCGTAATATAAATATCCATCATCAGTTTCAGACGGTTTGCTTTTTTCTTTTGCTAAAACGGTGTCCTTTTTTTCTCCTAAATTAAATCCGCGGAAAGTGCCGAAATCACTAAGCATAACACCTTCCAATTCCGGACCGTATTTGCTTAATGCCGATTCGGGTTTAGAACAGGAGCTAAAAAAGCTGATGAATAAAAAAATATAAAAAGTATTTTTTATTAAATTTTTTGCAGAGAAAAGCATTTTGATAATTTGTGCAACAAAGATAGTGAGAAAAGAAGGGCAGAAATGCAATTGCTGGTTAATTTATTTTTAATTACTAAACAAACTGGAAATGGCTTTTCAGGTATAATATCCGGATCTCGATGCTGTAAGCCCCTTAGTATTATCGAAGACAACCCACCTATCTGCCCTCATATTTCGATTGGCTCAATATCACTTCTCGCGATTCGTATTTGTCAAACAGAAAGGATTCGAAAAATTTGTATATAAAAAACAATTTGTTTTGACGAGTGCGTTTGCCCCAGAATCAAGCCACAATCACATTTTTTTGTTCAATCAATGGTTGGCCCATAAAACGAAGCAATAATTGAGCAACAGTTAAAACGTCCTTTTGGCAATAGGTGACAATTCGTTTTAAGTTTTTTTCTTCCCAATAAACACGTGCTACATCAGAGCCATCGATATCATCTTTTGGTGTAGGAATATTAAAAATACCGGCTAACAAATTCAAAGAGGTATAGTTTTTATAATCGCCAAATTTCCATAATTCCATTGTGTCGAGATGATTTATTTCCCAAGGTTTTTTACCGGAAATGTTTAATGCTTTCGGAAGTTTTACACCGTTAATAAGCATTCTTCGGCACAAAAAAGGAAAGTCAAATTCTTTACCATTGTGGGCACACAAGAGGTGTTCTTTGCGATTAAAATGTTTGTTGAGTAAGGCAGAAAAGGCATCTAAAATAGTCTTTTCATCATCTGAAAAAAAAGATTTTACACGGAAATTCCCATCATTAAAGAAGCCAACAGAGATGCAGATTATTTTTGAAAATTCGGCATATACGCCGGCCTTTTTGTAAAGGGATTCTGGTGTTTCATTTTGCTGAAATCGGAATTTTGAATCCCACAAGGGTTTCATTTTTTCATTCAGATCTTTGTATTTATAAACGAGGGGAGCAGTTTCAACATCTAAAAAAAGAACATTTGTAATTTTAATATTTTCTAACATAATTTATTATTTGATCATTACGCCTTTCTTGTTGATATATGGAATTAAAATAAAATTTTCTTCTTTTATTGTTTCTGGTAAAAAGATGTATTTTTTATCATACATGACATTGTTTAGAAAAAAACTTACCCAGTATTCATTGTTTAAAGCAAACAACGTTTCCATTATAGGTTCGAATTTTACAAATGATTTGGTCGGCACATCGTCTAAAAAATGTCTCAACGTTGACGTTTTTACATCTTCTCCATTAATATTTCCATAACCATGAGAAGAAACTAAAACACCCTCAATTTTTTCATTCTTTAAGTTAAGCAAGTAAACATTCCATTCTGTTTCGTTTAATTCGTTCAGCTCTTTAACAACCGCAACCGCAATATTTTCAACTAATGGAGGGGTAATATCTTTCTTCATAATATCTTTTAAAATTAACGAATAAAGCCCTTCGATTCAGCTAAGGGTGACTGTTTAATTTATTTTTGATTTATGTTAAATCAAGAAAAACGCTTTACAAACAGTTTAACAAACGAACTAATTGCCATACATTGCTAATGCAGCGTCGATGTATGTGAAAAGATCTTTTGGGTGGTCTTGATTAGGCAATTGCTTTTCGCGTATTTTTCCTAAACGGACCACGACCATTTTTTCATCCGGAATACAAACAATGTATTGGCCCAAAATTCCTCGTGCATAATATATGTTATGACCTTTATAATCAGGAATTAACCACCAGGCATACCCATATTTATTGTTCTTGCTTCCGTCTGTTTCCAAAATATCTGCAGCTTTTACAGAGTTCAAAACAAAATTAGTAGAGACAATCTGTGTTCCGTTGAATTTACCGCTATCCAAAAATAATTGACCAAAACGAGCAAAATCAGGAGCGTTGGAGTTAAAACAGCAATACGCTTTTTCTGTACCGCTTTCATGGTCTAAGCTCCAAAAGGCTTTGTTTTTAGCACCTAGAGGTTTCCAAAGTTTTTCAGAAGCGTATTCGCTAATTGTTTTTCCGGTTACTTTTTCTATGATAAAACCAAGTATAACGGAATTGCCGCTTAGGTATTTTAACACTTTCCCGGGTTCTTCAGTTACAGAATATTTAGCGGTTAATTTCTTAAGATCGGATCCGTAGTAGGCAGCAGCAGGGTATGCAAAAGGGTTTACATAATCCTCGTCAAAATTTATTCCGGACGACATGGTTAACAAATGTTTGATCGTCAGTTTTGAGTTTTCTCCGTCTTTGAATTCAGGTAAAAAATCACTGACAGGTTGATCAACGCTTTTTATTTTCCCTTCGTCAATGGCGATACCAATAAGAATACTGATAAACGTTTTCGCCATTGAAAATGAATTTGAATAAGAGTCTTCTCCAAATCCATCCCAATATTGCTCATGGATTAAGGAATCATTTTTTACAATTAAAAAAGCCACAGATTGCATGGAATCAGATTCTCTCAGCGCATCAGCGGGAATTTTTTTTGTGTTGTATTGAGTGGAATGGTGCCAAGCAAGATATGTTCCAGTAGCTACTTCCCGATTTGAAAAAATTTTATATTCATCCAAACTAGGTCCAGAGCGGCCTTTTAA
>JAPLDC010000240.1 GCA_026391935.1 Bacteroidota bacterium
TGAAAGAGGCGACTTCTTTTTATTTGATAGTATAGGACAAGGAATTAACATTTGTATTCTATAAGTTATTTTGAAATTTATTTAGATTCGGCCAACATTAATTCTTTGATATATTTAACAGGGGCACTTCCATAACTCAAAAATTTCTCATGAAATTGTTTTAAGTTGAATTTGTCTCCCGCTTGTTTTTTTAATTCTTCCCGGAAGTCGTAGATTTCTGTATATCCTGTGAAATAGCAGCACAATTGAACCTGCGTAACAGAAACTCTTCTCCATTTTCCTTCAGCTTCTGTTTTTTGTTGAAAGGCTTCATTCATTAACAAATTCATCGCTTCCTCTTTGCTCATGTTTTTAGTATGAACGCTGTAATCTAAAATAGTGTTACAAGTACTTCTCAGGTTCCATTTATAATACATCAACCACATTTCATCTTCATTATTTCCGTAGCCATTCTCTAACATCATCCGCTCTGTATATACTGCCCATCCTTCAATCATGGCATTGTTTCCAAACAATGATTTTATCAAACTAGGCGATTGATTACTATAAACTAATTGAGTGTAATGCCCTGGAATTGCTTCATGAATATTTAAAATTTGTAATATATAATGATTGTACTCCCGCAAATAACTTTCCGCTTTTTCTTTATCCCAACCCGCTAAGCTTCCAACATTATAATAAGTATTACCATTTTTATCGTACGGCCCTGGAGCAGAAATTGACGCACCAGCAACTCCTGCCATATACTCCGGTTCTTTGCGTTTCGATTGCTGTTTGAAATTCTTCCGGTTTCACATGGGTTAAAGATATTTTGTCTATCACCTGACGAATCAATTGAAGCGAATCAGAAGGTTTGGATGTTGTATTCATGTATTTTGTCCAAAGTTTATCGGCAAGGACAAACATTTTTTCATGCAATTCTTTTTTATGTGTAATCGCTTTTTCATAAATTTGGTCAACTGTATAGCCTGATTGAATATCAAATTCAAACTTCTTTGAATATAACTCCTTTCCCAGACGAAAACTTCTTGGTGTTTTATTATCTAATTTTTTAAGCCAATCAGCAAAATCCTTAATGGCAATAACAGCTTGTTTTGCTGTCGCTTCAATCGATTGCTTTTCGTGCTCTCCAAATTTTACTTTATTTAATGCCTCATGTAGATCTGTTTCAAAAACAGAGATGCCTCCTGAATTTTGTTCGATCGCTAATTGAGTGTGCTCGAGTGTTGGGTTTTTAATATTCTTTTTTGCTGCTTCATAATAGGCCGGAATGTTTGCCATCTTCAAAAAGAAATTCCGTAATCGGACATCCAATGAATCGTAGTTGCCATTTAAGATCTCAGCAAAAGCTCCTGATACATTATACTCAGAAGGGTTCCATTCAAATGATTTTTGCTCGTTGATTGCCCATTCTGCAGACTTTAACTGATTTTCTATCATGTAATAGTCCGTTTTGTTATTGTCGGATAATCCATTAATGTCAAATGTTTTTAGAGAATCTAAATTTGCTTTTGCAAAATTCAATTCTTTTGAACGTGATGCTTCGTTGGGGACCACCAATATGCTGTCATATTTGTGATAGCCTTGACTACTTGCCCAACCCGGATATATTTTCCAAAGCTGTTCAATGAAATTTGTTTTGTAGGAATCAAATTGAGGATTCATATTTACCACATTTTTTGTTTCTGTAGTTTGTTTGTCGCCACCACAAGATGTAATTGAAATACAAATTATTGATGCAAAGAGTATTTTTTTCATTAGCCGAATTTAGGATGCTAAAGGTAGAAAATTGTATTAAATTAGTGAAATATTAAATTTTAAAAAGGTACAGATGTTGAAGCTGTTAAATAAAATGTTTTTTATACTGCTGCTGTTATTTTGTTTTGCAGCGAAGGCACAGATAAACTATAAATTGTCGGGGAAAATAATTGATTCAAAAACAAAAGAGGGGATTGGAAAGGCTTTTATTAGGTTGGTCTCAAGTAGCGGAGGGGATTTTGAAACAGGGTCAGATTCTTTGGGTTTTTACCATTTCAGCGATAGTGTATTAACGCCAAATGTTTCGTATTTGTTGACTGTAAGGTCACCACTGTCTCCCGAAAACAGTCGTGTTCCATATGGAAAATGTCCCTATAGTTATTGTTTTTCAGGGCCTAAGGAATATTTGAGTAGTTCTGATAGGATGAAATTCAAAACAGATGATAGTTTGCAATTCAAAAATTATAAATATGATTTTTGTTTGATTGAAATGTTGCGCTGTGGTTGGACGATTCCGTCTGTTTATTTTGAAAAGAATAGCACAGATTTCAATTTTAAAAGAATGCATTATCAGGATTTTGAAGTTTTGTCAGATACTGCTATGGATTGTTTGATCGGTTTTATGAAATGCAATCCCCATTTTGTGGTTGAGATAAGAGGGAATGCTGATTCATCTGAAACGAAAAAGCAGAAACTGTCCGAACTTCGAGCTAAAAAAGTAAACGATATTTTTATTGAAAAAGGAATTGATAAAAAACGATTACATGCTAAGGGTTATGGCGCTGATCGTCCGATTGAAAAACGGAATGAAGAAGGCTCGTATATTGGGACTTATAGCGGCGAGGTAAATCGGAATGTTACTATTTATCTTTTAAGTAAAGATTTCAACGAGCCTTCACAAGAGAAGAATGTTGGCGATTAACAATTACCACCTATCCTTCTTTTTGTCCAACAGTCATTTTATAAAGATACATCCGTTATATTTCTTATTTTTGAATAAATAAAAAAATCATGCTAAAAAAAATAACCCCAGTTTTATTACTTGCAATTTTTATTTCAGTTGCTTGTACAATTATTAAAAATGATCCTGTGAAAATGAAATATCCTGTAACACGAAAAACAGATACTGTAGATACATATTTTGGAACGAAAGTTCCTGATCCATACCGTTGGCTAGAGGATGATCGCTCAGCTGAAACAGGTGAATGGGTAAAAGCTGAGAACAAAGTAACTTTTGATTATTTAGCGACAATTCCCTTCCGTGAAAAACTGAAAGAGCGACTCACGAAAATTTGGAATTTTGCTAAAGTGACCGCTCCTTTTAAAAAAGGCAAAAATTATTTTTTCTATAAAAATGATGGTATTCAAAATCAAAGCGTTTTATATGTTCAAGAAGGTTTAAACGGAAACCCAAGGGTATTGTTGGATCCTAATACCTTGGCTGCTGACGGAACCGCCTCATTGGGTGGATTATCAATAAGTAAAAATGGAAAATATTTGGGGTACAGCATCAATCGTGCTGGTAGTGATTGGAGTGAGATCTTTGCTATGGAGATTGAAAGTGGAAAAAAATTATCCGATGAGATTAAATGGGTGAAATTTTCTGATATCGCTTGGAAAGGTGATGGCTTTTATTACAGTGCATACGATGCTCCGAAAGGTGGAAGTGAACTGTCAAACAAAAATGAATATCATAAAGTTTTTTATCATAAAATAGGTGATGTACAAAGTAAAGATGCCTTGATCTATGAAGATAAAAAAAATCCTTTGAGAAATTTTTCGGCAGGAATAACAGAAGATGAGAAGATCCTGTTGCTTTATGGATCAGAGTCGACAAGCGGAACATCGCTTTCCGTAAAAGAGTTGGACAAGCCAAATTCGGAGTTTATTTCTTTGGTGGATAATTTTGATAATAATTATACCGTTATTCATAATGAAGGGAATAAATTATATGTGGTTACCGATAAGGGAGCGCCAAAATATCAATTATTGGAAATTGATATTCATGGAAAACCGGATTATGAAAATTGGAAAAAGGTTATTCCTGAATCATCCGATCTTTTAGAAAGTGTTTCTGTTGCAAATGGAAAATTTGTTGCAAAATATCTGAAGGATGTGACTTCCCGTTTGTATGTTTTTGACATGAATGGTAAAAAGGAAAATGAAATTAAATTACCGGGTGTATGTAAAATAGATGGCTTCGATAGCGATAAAGATGATAGTCTAGCTTTCTTTACCTATAAAACATTCACGGCTCCAGATGTAGTTTATAAATACAATATGGTGACCAGTAAAATGACCATTTGGTTTAAGCCTGAAGTCGATTTCAAATCGGAGGATTATGAAACGAAACAAGTTTTTTATGCAAGCAAAGACGGAACAAAAATTCCTATGTTCATTACGTATAAAAAAGGAATTATATTGGATGGAACAAATCCTTGTTTCCTTTTCGGATATGGTGGATTTAATTCATATTATTCCCCTGAATTCAGGATCGACCGTGCATTATTTCTGGAAAATGGAGGTGTATACGCTATCCCGGGATTGCGTGGTGGTGGCGATTATGGAGAAGATTGGCATAAAGCAGGAACTAAATGTCAGAAACAAAATGTATTTGACGATTTTATCGCAGCAGCAGAATATTTGATAAAAGAAAAGTATACATCATCCTCTAAACTGGCTATCCACGGTCGTTCAAATGGAGGGTTATTGATTGGAGCCGTGATGACTCAACGTCCTGATCTTGCAAAAGTGGCAATACCAACAGTTGGAGTTATGGATATGTTACGTTTTCATAAATTCACGATCGGCTGGGCCTGGACAAGTGATTATGGGTCGAGTGATAATAAAGATGAATTTAATTGCATCATAAAATATTCTCCTCTACACAATATCAAAGAAGTAGAATATCCCGCAACATTGGTAACTACAGGTGATCATGATGACAGAGTTGTGCCGGCACATTCATTTAAATTTATTGCCACCTTACAGGAAAAACAAAAAGGTTCAAACCCTGTTTTGGTTCGAATAGATACCAATGCCGGTCATGGTGCGGGGAAACCAACTTCCAAGCAAATTGAAGAATATGCCGATATCTGGAGTTTTGTGTTTTATAATTTAGGAATGAAATATTAATTTAGTGAAATAAAATAAATTATCGAGATGAAAAAAGTATGCTATTTGTTTTGCTTTTTTTATCTCGTTTCTTTTTCTGCACGATCCCAATACTATGAATTTAACCAACCATGGAGGGATTCAACAAAAGCAATCGTAATAGATCCTTATGGTGAAAACGAAATAGATTTTGAAAAATTAATTACCGATAGAAGAATTGTTGGCATTATTCATAAAGCATCTCAAGGTTATTCCGCTGATAAAAGATACCCTGCACGAAAGGTGCTTTCAAAGAAAAATAATTTATTGTGGGGCTCTTACCATATGGGAATGCGCGGTGACCCGATCAAACAAGCTGACTTTTATTTGATGGTCACTCAAAACGATTCAACAGAGTTAATGGCGCTTGATCTGGAAGGATTGGATACAACAACATTTATGAGTATCAAAAATGCTGAACGTTTTATTCAACGCATTCATTATAGAACAGGAAGGTATCCATTGTTATACTGCAACGATAATATTTTAGAGGAGATCTCTAAAAATTATTCTGATA
>JAPLDC010000093.1 GCA_026391935.1 Bacteroidota bacterium
ATAAAAATATCGCTGAGGATGTGTAAGCTTGGTGCGGCATCTTTCCAGAAATAACCAACGATTATTCCCAGGAACATTCCAACAAATATTTGAACAATGAGTGAAGGTTTTTTAAATTTCATAGTATATGTTTTTGCCGCCCTTGGACTTCGCTCAGGGTAAACTCCGGACGCTAAAGCGCAAAGTTCTTTTTTATAAAAAACAAATATAGCTTTTGTAGGACAAATATGCGGAAGAAAAGAAGCCGCAGATTCACAGATTTTTTAGGGTTACTTAATTAAAGCCGATTTATTGTCTTTGGTAATGATTAAAAAAAAGCTTCCCATAAAATGAGAAGCTTTAAAGTTTAAATTACAATTTCTTATAACAAACTGATAATACAATCAGGCATTAAACCAAGAGCTATAATGGCAATTGCAATAACAATCAGCAACAATTTGTGATTGCTTTCTACAGCAATTGTTTCATCAGAACTATGTTTGAAGAACATGGCGATGATGATCCGAAAATAATAATATACTCCAATCAAAGATGCTATAATCGCGATCAAAACCAGAGCAACATTACCAGCTACAAATGCAGAAGTGAAAATATAATATTTCGCGAAGAAACCTGCTGTTGGAGGAATCCCAGCTAAAGATAACAGAGCAATTGTCATTACAACTGCTAATAATGGATTTGATTTCCCCAGTCCATTAAACGAGTCAACAGTGTCGGTTCCTTTTGATTTGGTAATCATATTTACGATAGAGAACGTGGCAATTGATCCGACTGAATATGCAGCAGCATAAAACAAAATAGCGTTGTTAGAATAGCTGTTTCCTGCCAATAATGCTAATAACATATAGCCTGCATGTGCAACACTAGAATATGCCAACATGCGTTTTGTGCTGGATTGCATAACAGCGGTTATGTTTCCAACCAATAATGTCAACGCGGCCATTATCCATACAACATGCATCCATGTTCCACTCACGCTCATGAATGTTGCAGAGAACAATCTTAAGAAAGCGGCAAAGGCTGCTGTTTTTACGATAGTTGCCATAAATGCAGTAATTACAGTAGGTGCACCCTGATAAACATCCGGAGCCCAGAAATGAAAAGGAGCAGCAGAAACTTTAAATGCCATTCCGACCAACATTAATAAAACACCCACATAAAATATTGAAGAAATTGCTCTTCCGTTTGTTACAGCAGCAGCTATTCCTGAAAGATCAAAAGAGCCTGTTGCGCCATAGATCAAAGCGATACCGAATAGCAAGAAACCTGTTGCAAAAGCCCCCATGATCAAATACTTAAAGGCTGCTTCGTTGGAAGAGATATCTGTTTTATTGCTACCTGCTAAAATATACATTGGTATTGAAAGTATCTCGATACCTAAAAACAACATTGCCATATTGCTGTAAGAAACCATAATTACCGCTCCGACAAGTGAAAACAATACAAGGGCAAAATAATCTGTCTGGTTGGATTCTTCTTTAAAAAATCCTTCTGCCATAATAAACCATAAAAAGGCGATCACTATGATCACGGCAGTGAATGCCACAGCATAGTTATCAAATTGCACCATTTTGAAATACAATTTATTGGTATCCCAATCAAAAATATTTAAAACGAATGTCGTGATAAGGCCAAGTAAAACGATTGGATACAATAGTTTTTTAAAGCTGAATATTTAAGCTAACAATGCAATTACACCTAATGAAGAAAGTAATATTAATGCTTTCATATACTTTATTTTTTCACCACAAATTTCACAGACTATTTAAAAAATTTTGTGAATCGTGTTTTTAATTTTTTTCTTATTCTAAATTTTATTTTCCTAAGGCCGCCTGCACTCCTTGAACCAATTGATCAACAGCCGGTCCTGAAATATCTAATAATGGTTTAGGAAATACTCCGAATGCAATAACTGCTGCGCAAATAATTAACAACACCACCTTTTCGCTTTTCTCCAAAGGAGCAAAAGAAGAGGTGATAGAATTTGTTTCTCCTAACATAATCGATTGATAACTGCGTAACATATAAACAGCTCCTAAAATAACTGATAATCCTGCAAAAGCTGCAATCCAAGCATTGTGTTGAAAAAGACCGTTGAGTAACAAAAATTCACCAACAAATCCGTTTGTTAAAGGCAAGGCCACACTTCCTAATAATATGAACAAGAATAAAACTGCAAATTGAGGATTTACATTTCTGATACCGCCTAATGATTGTATCTCGCGCGTATTTGTGCGTCTTTGAATAATGTCAACGATAAAGAATAAACCAACCACATTCACACCGTGACTCAGCATCTGAATCATTCCACCCTGAACACCTTGAACATTCATAGATAAAATTCCGGCAGCAATTAATCCAACGTGAGCAATGGATGAATAGGCTATTAATCGTTTGAAATCTTTTTGCACGATAGCAATACATGAAGCATAAACTATTCCGATTACAGCTAATCCAATAGCTATATTTGCATAATGTTCAACTCCCAGCGGCGCGATAGGCAATAACCATCGCACTAATCCAAAAGTTCCCATTTTTAACATGATCCCGGAAAGCAACATTGTGCCTTGTGTTGGAGCTGTTGTATAGGTATCGGGTTGCCAAGTGTGAAAAGGAAAGATCGGCATTTTTATTGCGAAGGCGATGAACATTGCCCAGAACACATACCCTTGATGAACTACATCCATTCCTCTTCCCGCAGCGTAAATAGCATCGATATTGAAACTGTGTGTTCCGGGAGTATGTAAATACAGGTAGATCAAGCCTCCCAGCATGAAAAGACTACCGGCTAATGTGTAAACAAAAAACTTGAATGTAATTCTTGCTCTGTCTTCTCCACCCCATAATAAACAAATGAAATAAATCGGTAGCAAAGCCAATTCCCAGAATACATAAAATAAGAATCCATCTAAAGAAACAAATACCCCTATCAAAGCCATTTGCATGAAAAGAATCAATGCATAAAAAGCAGAAGGATTTTTGTGCTCATTTTTAAAGGATGTCAGAATAATAACCGGAACAAGAAAGGTGGTCAGTAAAACAAGTAACATAGAAATACCATCGATACCCACATGAAAAGTAATGCCCATCGATTGAACCCATGCAGAGTTCCACACAAATTGCATTGATGCATCCTGTTTAAATTGAGATAGCGCAAAAATTGCAATTGCGAATTCAATTATAGCTGCTCCTAGTGCGATGTTTTTTACTTGTTGTCCTTTTACAAAAAACAACAGTAAACTTGCAACTAAAGGAAATAATATTAAAAGAAGTGTGATCATATCTTATAAAATTCTAAAATCTAAATATCTTTTCTTTTTAAATTTGGCAAGGATTCGCTCACCATCGCGAGCACACCTCTCTACTAAAACAGTTGTGAAAACAAAATCAATACAATACTAATAACCATAACAAAAATATAGAATCCGGTGTTTCCAGTTTGTACAAGCCGTATCGTACTGCTCAGCCATTTTACAGTTGAACCAACACCGTTTACAATTCCGTCTACAACTTGATTGTCTATCAATTTATAAAAGGCCTCTGAGATCATGTTCAGCGGTTTTGTGATCAGGTTCTCATAAATTTCATCTACCCAATATTTATTATAAACAAGTTTATGTATCGCGCTTGTTTCATCTCCTTCAGCAGCAGGCACTCTATTATTTTTCACAAATACAGTGTAGGCAAAATAGATCGCAAGAATCATTATTAAGGTTGCTATGCCCATTAACATGTATTCGGTTTCGTGCGATGCAGCTTGAACAATCCTGAAAGAAGAGAACTCAAATACAGGGCTTAAGAACGCTTCTAAAAAATGTGTTCCACCTAATGCTGCCGGAATACCCACTAAACCACCCACAACAGAAAGTATCGCTAAGACGATCAATGGTATCGTCATAGATTTTGGTGATTCATGCAAATGATGTTCTTGTTCATGCGTTCCTCTGAACTTGCCATGGAATGTAAGGAAGTACAATCTGAACATGTAAAAGGTTGTCATTGCAGCTCCCAGAATGCCCAGGAACCAAAGTAGTTTATTGTGCTCATACGCCTGTGCTAAAATTTCGTCTTTCGAAAAGAATCCTGAAAAAGGGAAACAACCAGCAATGGCAAGCGTTCCTAATAAGAACGTAATGTGAGTTGTTGAAATGTATTTTTTCAATCCACCCATTTTCCTGATATCCTGCTCACCGCCCATTGCATGAATAACACTACCTGCACCGAGGAATAATAATGCTTTGAAGAACGCATGTGTCATCACATGAAATACCGCACCTGTATATGCACCAACGCCTAATGCAAGGAACATATAACCCAATTGCGAAACAGTGGAGTATGCTAAAACTTTTTTAATGTCATTTTGAGCCAAGCCTATTGTCGCAGCAAACAAAGCGGTACACACACCAACTACCGCCACAACATTCATAGCATCAGGAGAAAGTGTATATAAAACGTTTGAGCGTGCGATCATATAAATACCCGCAGTAACCATCGTAGCAGCATGTATCAATGCAGAAACAGGTGTTGGACCTGCCATCGCATCAGGTAACCAAGTATATAAAGGAAGTTGGGCACTCTTCCCCATCGCACCAACAAATAATAATAAAGCAATTGCAGTTAATGTAGGATTTCCTGTAGCCATATTTTTTGCTTGCTCAAATACATCATGGTAGCCGATGCTTCCGAAGGTCACAAAAATCAGGATGATACCCAAAAGAAAGCCAAGGTCACCGATACGGTTCATGATAAATGCTTTTTTTGCTGCATTATTGAAGGCCGTGTTCTTGAACCAGAAACCGATCAATAAATAAGAACACAATCCAACACCTTCCCAACCTACGAACATGATCAGGTAGTTGGAGCCAAGCACAAGAAGAAGCATGAAGAAGATAAATAAATTCAGATACGCAAAGAAGCGCGAAAACCCTTCATCATGACTCATGTATCCTGTTGAATAAAGATGTATCAGGAAGCCGATACCTGTAATAATCAATAAAAATAAAGAAGATAGAGGGTCAATTAAAAAAGAAAATGGAATGGAAAGTTTTCCAGCGGAGATCCAATTAAAAAGTTCAATTGTAAATTCTTTTTGAGTTCCTCCTTTTAGTTCAAAAAATATTCCAAGTGCAACAGCGAAAGCAGCCATTACGGTTCCGCTTCCAATTGTTCCAACAATCCCTTTTGATAATTTTTTCCCAAATAATCCGATGATCACAAATCCTATCAAGGGAAGTAGCGGAACTAACCAAACTAATTTTATCATAATCTTTTATTTTAAATTCAGAATACTATTCTGAAATACTACCATTTCAATTTGTTCAACATATCGATATCCGATGATTTTGTATTCCTGTAAACCATCATCAAAATTGCAAGTCCAACTGCCACTTCCGCAGCAGCAACCGCCATAATAAAAAATACAAATACCTGTCCTTTGCTATCTGACAAATAACTAGAAAATGCTACCAGCAATAAGTTTACGGCATTCAACATAATTTCAATAGACATAAAAATGATAATTGCATTACGTCTAAAAAGTACACCTAAAACACCGATGGTAAAAAGAACGGTACATAATAATAAATACCACTCTATCGGAACAACTTGTATTGCGCTCATATCTTTTAAAAATTGAAGATCAAAAACTATAAAAATTTCAATCTGTACTATTAAACTTTCAATCTATAATTATTTAATACTTTTTTTGCCCAGCAAAACCGCCCCAACCATAGCTGCTAATAGCAGAATGGAAGAAATTTCAAACGGCAATAAGAAATCCTGAAACAATGTTTTTCCAAGATTTTCAATTAGTCCGATGTTTGCATCAAAGTTGTTGGTAGCCATAATATTTGTTGCACCCTTTAAAGAACCCACCAAAACGACCAATAGTAAACCGGCTGCGATGACTGCGGAAAATTTCAACCATGGACTTTTATGTGGTTCTGTCTCCTTGTTCAAATTCAAAAGCATAATCACAAAAAGGAAAAGCACCATAATTGCTCCTGCATAAACGATAACGTGAACAGCTGCAAGAAACTGGGCATTTAACAATACATAGTGACCTGCGATCGTAAAAAATGCCATAACCAGATACAAGACACTGTGCACAGGATTTTTCGAAAATACTACCATCAATGCGAACATTATCGTAAGGAAGGAAAGGAAATAAAATAAATAAGTTGTGATCATATTTTTACATTTTTTAATCTTAGGTTTTGGTCCCGTGTAAACACAAAAATCAAAACACTTTGATCTATAATCTTTTTTTATCTGTTGTGATCAAATTCTTTATGCTTCTTAAACTCCAATACAGCTGCTGTCTGGCGTCTGGTCACATCAATACGTTTTTCTTTTTCAGTACCTTCCACTAAAATATCTTTTGCATAGAAAAAAGATCCACGATTATTTTCAGGTTTTACTGTTCTATCGGTCAGGAAAATTGCCTCTTTCGGACAAGCATCCTCACAGTCGCCACAGAATATACAGCGTAACATATTTATTTCATATGTTGCAGCATATTTTTCTTCACGATACAATTTCTCTTCCCCTTTTTTACGTTCAGCAGCAACCATTGTAATTGCTTCAGCAGGACAGGCAACAGCACATAAGCCACAAGCCGTACAACGTTCAGCACCATTCTCATCACGTTTTAAAACATGTTGACCACGGTATGTTCCGCTGAATTCACGTTTTTGCTCCGGGTACTGAATCGTTGGTTTCTTTCTAAAAAAATGAGACATAGTGATCATCATTCCAGAAAGAATAGCAGGTAGATAAATCTTTTCGTACAAAGACATCTTTTTGTTAACAACAACTTTTGATCTATTTGTTAATGGTTGCATTGTTTTTTTCTTAAAAATTTAAATAAGCCATAATTTCATGCCGCATCATCCACGCTCCAGTCAATACAATGTTTAATATCGACAAAGGGATCAACGCTTTCCAACCTAAATTCATCAATTGATCATAACGGAAACGTGGCAATGTCCAACGAACCCACATAAAGAAAAAGATGCCAAAAAATATTTTTGCAAACAAAAATACGACACCACAAAGAGTTAATAAATTGGCATCATGAACAAACCTACCTATAAAAGGCATGTTGTATCCACCAAAATAAAATGTAGAAATTACTGTTGCTGAAATGAACATGTTAATGTATTCAGCAAAAAGATAAAAACCCATTTTCATGGAACTGTATTCGGTATGATACCCCCCAACTAACTCTTGTTCACATTCAGGCAAATCGAAAGGAGCACGGTTTGTTTCAGCGAATGCACAAATAATGAAGATCAAACAACCCAAAGGTTGAACCAACACATTCCAGTGCCATCCATGTTGTTGCGCTGCAATTTGTCCAACGCTAAGTGTTCCTGTTGTCATTATCAATGCAATAATAGACAAGCCCATTGCAACCTCATAGCTGATCATTTGAGAGGATGCACGCACAGCGCCTAGTAAAGAATATTTATTGTTAGATGCCCAACCACCGATCATGATTCCATAAACGCCAATTGATACAACACCAAATAAATAAAGGATACCAATATTCACATCTGCGATTTGTAATGGAAAATTTTCTCCGAAAAGAGTAATTGTAGTTCCCCATGGAATTACAACACCCGTCATACAAGCGGTAAGTAAACTCAATGCAGGCCCGATAATAAATAATGTTTTATTTGAAACGCTAGGAATTGTTTCTTCCTTCATGAACAACTTCACGGCATCAGCAACCGGTTGAAGGATCCCAAACCAGCCTGCTCTGTTCGGCCCAAGACGGTCTTGTAAAAAACCCGCTACTTTTCGTTCAGCATACGTGCTATACATTGCTATTAACATTGTAAATGCGAATACCACAAGAACTAATATTAATTTATAAATTATATATGTTTGTAAGGCCATAATCTAATTATTTCTTATCGACTATTTGTTTTTGTTGTTTTGCAATATCGATCTTCAATTTTGCAACTACATTTTCATAATGATTTAAAGAGATCACCGAATGACGGTCGATGTGGCGAGGTCCTTCGATCACCCAATCCTTAATATCTTTTTTGTCAAAACGGCATTCATTACAGATCCATTCTTCTGATTCTCCCCATTTATCTTTTCTGGAAGTGACACGTAATACCTCGTTTCCTTTTTCCCAAAGAGCAACTTTACCGGAGCATTTTTTGCAATCGCGGTGCGCATCCATTGGCTTTGTGAACCATACACGACTTTTGAAACGGAATGTTTTATCAGTCAATGCACCAACAGGACAAACATCTATCATGTTGCCAGAAAAATCATTTACAATTGCTTTCTCTATATATGTGCTGATCTCAGAGGCATCACCACGGAATAACATTCCATGAACTCTGTTATCGGTGATCTGGTCAGCTGTTTTTACGCAACGGAAACACATAATGCAACGCGTCATGTGCATTTTGATGTTCGGACCAATATCGATCATATTGAATTTTCTTCTTGGAAAATCGTAGCGTGTTTTTGCAGCTCCGTTCTCATATCCAAGATCCTGAAGATGACATTCTCCTGCTTGATCGCAAACAGGGCAATCCAAAGGGTGGTTGATCAACAAAAATTCTACAACACCTCTACGAGCTTCTAATACTTCAGGTGACGTATTATTTTGTACTTCCATTCCGTCCATCACAGTAGTGCGGCAAGAAGGAACAAGTTTTGGCATCGGACGGGGATCTTTATCAGAACCTTTAGAGACCTTTACAATACAGGTACGGCAATAACCACCGCTGGTTTTTAATTTTGAATGATAACACATTGCTGGTGGCACATTGTCTCCGCCAATCATACGTGCAGCTTGCAAGATGGTTGTTCCATCCGGCACTTCAATGCTTTCTCCGTCTATAGTTACTTTTGCCATTTCTTAACTAACTAATTCCTGTAAATGTTTAAACTCTTTTATTCTTTCAGGATGATTGATATATTCTTCAAACTCTGCACGGAAGTGGCGTATAGCGCTTGCTACCGGCCATGCAGCTGCATCACCTAAAGGACAAATTGTATTCCCTTCAATTTTACGTTGGATATCCCAAAGCAGATCCGTATCACCATGTTTACCGTGACCTTCAACAATGCGATGCAAAATTTTTTCCATCCAACCTGTTCCTTCACGACAAGGCGAACATTGTCCGCAACTTTCGTGATGATAAAAACGAGCGAATGTATATAGGTTTTTTACGATGCTTGTTGTTTCGTCATACACCATGAATCCACCGGAGCCAAGCATGGTGCCTGTAGCAAAACCACCGTCACTTAATGATTCGTAACTCATTAAACGCGGTTCCCCTTTTTCTGTTTTTAATATCAGATCGGCAGGAAGAATAGGTACAGAAGAACCACCGGCCACTACTGCTTTCAATTTTTTTCCGTTTAAAATTCCACCACAATATTCTTCTGAATAAATAAAATCTTCAACCGTGATTCCCATTTCAATTTCATAAACACCAGGTTTGTTGATATGTCCCGAAGCGGAAATTAATTTTGTTCCTGTACTTCTTCCGATCCCGATCTTAGCATAATCATCACCGCCATTCATTACAATGTATGGAACAGATGCGATCGTTTCCACGTTATTTACAACAGTCGGACAGCCATATAAACCAGCCACCGCAGGGAATGGAGGTTTGATACGAGGATTGCCACGCTTACCTTCCAATGATTCTAATAATGCAGTTTCTTCACCGCAGATATATGCCCCTGCTCCAACCTGAACAAAAATATCGTGTGAGAAATTTGTTCCTAAAATGTTTTTTCCTAAAAGTCCCGCTGCATAAGCTTCTTCGATAGCAGCTTCAAGGATGCGTGAAACATAAAAATATTCTCCGCGAATATAAATACAAGAAGTTTTTGCACCTAAAGCGAAACTGGATGTTATCATTCCCTCAATTAAAATATGGGGAATTTTTTCCATCAAATATCTGTCTTTGAAAGTACCTGGCTCTGATTCATCTGCGTTAACAACTAAATAACGCTCAACACCTTCCGGCTTTGCAAGGAAACTCCATTTCATTCCTGTTGGGAACCCTGCCCCACCACGGCCTCTTAATCCCGACTTTTTCACCTCTTCAACAATCACATCAGGAGCCATTGTTTTTAAAGCCTTTTCAACAGAGGCATAGCCGCCATTTTGACGATACACATCCAAAGATTTTATTCCGGGAACGTTAATGTGTTCTAATAATATTTTTTTACCCATACCTCTCCTAAATCCTCTCCAAAGGAGAGGACTTTTGATTTGTTTAAATTAAATGATTCCAGTCCTATTTTCCACTCGGATTTTTTTTATTTGTCAAGTATCTCACCTATCGCCCCCTCTCTTGTGGAGAGGGGATTAAGGGGTGAGGTCTATAAAGTGTTTTTAAAATCCTGATCTGTGTAACTTTTTCTTTTCCCTTCAACACGATAATTTTCAACGATATTATCTACTTTTTCCAATGTTAAATTTTCGTGGAACGATGCGCCGCATTGCAACATTGGTGCGCCACCACAGCTTCCTAAACATTCCACTGACTTAATAGTGAACATTCCGTCTTTCGAAGTTTCGCCAACTTTTATTCCTAATTTTTTCTCAAGATGTTTAATGATATCTTCTGAACCGCGCGACCAGCAGGAAGAGGTGCGACACACTTCCAATATACATTTACCGACAGGTTTCAGATTATACATCGAATAAAATGAAGCCACTTCAAAAACTTCAACAGGTTTTATCCTTAGTAAAGAAGCAACATATTCCATTGTTTCTGGACTTAACCATCCATCAAACTCTGCTTGAGCAATATGCAAAACAGGCAACAATGCCGATTTTTGTTTGCCTTCAGGATACCGCTTGATAATTTTATTTACCAAGGCAATTGTTTCTTCGTTAAATTTTATTTCTTTACTCATTTACCTCTCTCTAACTCTCTCCACAGGAGAGAGAATTGTTAGTACTACTATTTTTTTCACCAACCGCCCCCTCTCTTGCGGAGAGGGGATCAAGGGGTGAGGTCTTTTTATGCGTCCAATTCTCCAGCGATCACATTCATGCTACTCATTGTAAGAATTGCATCTGACAAGAAAGCACCTTTTATCATTTCGGTATACGCCTGATAATAAATAATTTCTCCCATCACAATTTTGAAGTGATAGATCAATGCTTCCATGTTATTGTATACGTCTTCTTTCGGAGGGAGGAAAAAATCAGGAACATCAGCATGGAAAATCCCTGCAGGTTCTTTCTTAACTTTTGCAATCGCTTGTTGGATGATACTTAAACTCTGCCACATTTCTTCTTCGCGAACCATGAAACGATCGTAAGTATCACCATTTGTTCCTACAGGGACAATAAAATCGAATTCTTCGTAAGATGAATATGGATTCATAACACGTACATCATAATCCACACCGGCAGCACGTAAATTCGGTCCGGTGAAACTATATTGTAACGCTTTTTCGGCTGTGATAGGACCACAACCAATAGTTCGATCCATAAAAATACGGTTACGTACTAATAGGTTTTCAAATTCCTTTAATGCAGCAGGAAGTTCTTTCATGAACACATCTAATATTGCCCATACTTTTGGAGAAAAATCTCGTTCAATACCACCAACACGGCCAATATTAGTTGTTAAGCGAGCGCCACAAATTTCTTCGAAAATCTCATAAATTCGTTCACGCAAACTGAAAATATAAAAATAAACTGTCAATGCACCTGTATCAACGCCAATTACACTATTACAAATAAGATGATCCGCAATACGCGACAATTCCATTATGATAACACGGAGGTACTGTGCACGTTTTGGTACTTCAATATTAAATAATTTTTCAACTGCCATATGCCAACCCATATTGTTGATGGGAGAAGAGCAGTAATTCAATCGATCTGTGAGTGTGGTGATCTGGTAGTAATTTCTATGTTCAGCAATTTTTTCAAAAGCGCGGTGAATGTATCCAACTGTTGATTCTGCTTCAACAATAATTTCACCATCCATTTTCAAAATGTTTTGAAAAATACCGTGTGTCGCAGGGTGGGTCGGTCCAAGATTAAGTGTAGAATACTCTTTTTCTTCAACCTTAGCTTCTGCATTAGTGACAGAAGTGTTACCCTTTTTAATTTTATCAATTTTATTTGTACTGGCCATTCTTCTATTTTTTTAAACCTTTTTTCTTCTTAAAAAGAAAGAAGGAAAGGTTTCTTCTATCGTCCGAACATTTTATCATCTTTATCTTCGCGCGTTCCATCTTCCAAGGGAAATTCTTTTCTCATTGGGTGATAACCCAGGTCATCCAAATTCAAAATTCGTTTTAAATTCGGGTGTCCTTTGAAAACAATTCCGAAGAAATCAAACTCTTGTCTTTCCATCCAGTTTGCTCCTTTGAAAACAGGAGTGATTGAAGGAACATTGGGGTCGCTGATGCTAAAGAAAACTTTTAATCTGATTCTGTAATTTTTCGTCAGGCTGTGGATCTGATACATCACACCAAGCTCCTGCCCTTTATTATCGGGATAATGAAGACCGGCTAATGTAGTAAGAAATTGAAAAGAAAGCTCTTCATCATTGTAAAGGAACTTTACAACATCGCAAATGATATCGCGTTTAAGAGTAAAAACAGGGTAATCCACTAATAATTCTGATGAAAGAAGTCCATCGCCAAATTGCGCTTTTAATTTTTCTTCAACGGTTTTTAGTAATGTTTCTTTGTCCATAATAATATTATTCCATTCCGTATTTTTCCATTAACGCTTTGTATTCAGGTTGATTTCTGCGTCTTGTTGTTTCTGATGCTGCAAGTTTTTGAATTTGCATTAACCCATCAATAACCTGTTCGGGACGAGGAGGGCAACCGGGAATATAAACATCAACCGGTATTATTCTATCGATTCCTTGTAAAACGCTGTATGTGTCAAATATTCCTCCACTTGATGCACACGCACCCATAGCTAGGACCCAACGCGGTTCAGCCATTTGTTGGTAGACCTGACGAACTACGGGAATCATTTTTTTAGAAATGGTTCCCATCACCATTAACAAATCAGCCTGACGGGGTGAAAAACTTAAACGCTCAGCACCAAAACGGCCAAGGTCGTATGTTGCAGCAGCTGTTGCCATAAATTCTATTCCACAACAAGAAGTTGCAAACGGTAAAGGCCATAATGAATTTTTACGCCCTAAACCAACAGCTTTATCCATAGTGGTTGCAAAAAAACCGGGACCCTCAACTCCATCAGGTGCTTTAACAATATTGATCTTTGATTTTTCTATTTCACTCATTTTATAAATATGAATAAACGAATTAAATTTTTTCTATTAGATTACTCCCACTTTAATGCACCCTTTTTAATGATGTAGTAAAACCCTACCAATAAAAGTGCAACGAAGGTTAACATTTCAACAAACCCTGTTAAGCCTAACGTTTTAAAGTTTACCGCCCATGGATACATGAAAATAACTTCGACATCAAACAGTACAAATAATATCGCAACTAAAAAATATTTGATAGAAAAAGGAATACGAGCATTCCCTTGAACCTCGATACCACACTCAAAAGTGTCGTCTTTGATCTTGGTTGTTCTTTTTGGTCCTAACCAATGTGTAACAATCAAAAGGGCCACAACAACAGCCAAAGCTACAATAAACATTAAGGCGATTGGAAGGAAATCAAGCGGGGTACTTTGTACAGTTAACAACATATGAAATGTTTTTATTTTCCGACTTCAATTTTAGGTATTTCTTTTTAAAGAAACCAATTTTTTCGGAACAAAATTAATGTTTTATTAATACGAGAATATTCTTTTTACTTATTTATAATGAATCCAAAAAAAAAGATGTCCTACATCAGTATTTGAGGTAGGACATCTATAAAATTTAGTCTTTGAAATTAATACACGATTATTTTTTTAACTACTTCGTTTTTATCATTCGTTAAAGTAATTGTATAAACACCTTTTCCGTAATTACTAATAGATAATGGTTTGGAATACGTTCCCACAAAATCAGAAAGTGTTTCGTTATAAACCACTTGTCCTAATACATTTATCAGTTCTAGTTTGTAATTTGATTTTTCAAGTGAGGTGAACATCACGTTAAAGTTTCCGTTGTTGGGATTTGGGAATACACTTATTTCATTTTTGTTTTCGCTCTCTGTCAAGCTTGTTGCTAAAGGATCTATAAGTACTGAGTAAGATTGTGGATTAAACAATATGCTATTCCCTACAGAGTCATTTGATTGATAATCAGAAAACGAAAAATTCATAGTTGTCAATGAAGAAATACTTGATTTTGCTTGAAAGCGGAAGGTTGCAATTTTTCCATAACCATCTGCATTTGTATGATTTATACGCGTTTCTGCAGCATATGCAGTGGATGAAGGAGCATCAATTTTCCCAATTTTAATTGCATCAGTTCCTGGTGAAGCAAACCAACTGTTTGGATAGAGTAAACTTTCTGTTCCAGACTGGACAAGCGATGCATCATATTGTAAATTGAAGGCGATTCCATATAAATTATTTACTGGAAGAGAAGATGTTCCTGCTATGATATCAATACTTACCCATGAACCCGGAGGATAAACAGAGCTGCTTGACGTGAAATATAGGTTTGGATTTACTAGTCGCAAATCCGAATTGTTTGGCACGAATGCATGTGTTAAACTAAAATTCAAATTGATTGCAAGAGTGTCATTGTTGTCAATTGTGCCGTCTCCATTACAATCTGAATGTTTTATGTCTGCACCGTTTAATTCTTGAACACCCCAATCATTAGATGAATCCGCTTGCCATAAATCCCCTACAATCATCCGTAAGGGTCCAGTTTGACCATAATTCAAGCCCACTTCGAGTAAATCATTATTATCTACAACGTGATTACTGTTGGCATCACCAGGCCAAACTAAGTTTGATGTATTATACAGTTTTGTAAGAAAAAAATCAACTTCATACAGTGGGCTGGCATTCACAAGCGTGTCAGATCCAAAAACGATGTTTGTGCCATCAAACATTCCCGTAACCAAGACATTTCCACCCGCATCGGTCACAATACTATGGCCTTCTTCATCATAAGGTCCACCAATTTGTTGAGCCCAAACGATATTCCCATAAGGATTATATTTTACAATAAACATATCTTCAAAGCCTGCATTATTTAAAGAGGTAGAACCAAAATTAATCACCGGGCTTTGAAAATATCCTGTCAGTAAAACATTTTCATTTACATCAGCGGTAACGCTTTGTCCAAAATCACCTACAATTCCACCAGAAGCTCCCCCCACTCCCCCTCCGAACTTCGCCCACAGAACGTTTCCAAAGGGGTCGTATTTTACGAGAAAAATATTCGGAGAATTAGCGCTTGCATTGGTCAGGGTATCTGTTCCAAAGTTGATATTTACGCTTCTGAAGAAACCTGTTACAAGTACGTTCCCGCTTGCATCAGCACAAACACTTTGTCCGCAATCATTTTTAACACCTCCAGCGTTTTTCGCCCAAGAAACGGCACCAGATGCATTGTATTTAACTACAAAAATGTTCCCATTAGTACTGTCCGATTTAGTGAATGTTGTTGTTCCAAATGTAATGCTTGCACTAACGAACGAACCTGTAACCAACAAGTTTCCACTTGGATCTGAAGATATGGCAAACGGGGTGTCATTCTTTGTTCCTCCAGCGCTTTTTGCCCATAAAACATTTCCGGAGGGATCGTACTTCGCAACAAAAACATCGCAAGTTGAATATGGCGGCCCGCTATTGGTTAAAGTAGTTGATCCAAAATTAATCGTTGGACTCTTAAATGTTCCAGTCAGTAATACATTACCAGCGGGATCTGTTGCTACACTCGTGGCTCTGTCGTCTCCGGTACTTCCCGCATTTTTTGCCCATATTATGTTACCGGAAGAATCGAATTTGACAATAACAATATCTGGATTTGATCCACCCGAAGCAATGAAATTAATGCTTCCAACGATGAGGCCACCTGCACCATACCAGCCGGTCATTATAATATTATCGCTCAAGTCTGTAGAAACGCTCAAAGCCAACTCGTCACCATACGCAGCTCCGAAACTCTTTGCCCAAAGCACATTGCCATATGAATCGTATTTTACAAGAAACATATCTGAGTTATTGCCTGTATTATCAGCATTAACCAAAGTCGTTGCTCCGAAGGTAATTGTAGGACTATCAAAACGTCCTACAACAATTACATTGCCATTTGAATCAACACATGTACTTCTTCCATCATCCCAAGAAATTCCTCCTGCACGTTCTGCCCAACCATAATTAGGTGTTTGTGCAGAAGTCGATACAATTGTAAATAGGTAAATGATAATGGTAAAAAACAGTTTTTTAAAACTCATGGCTTTTTGATTATTTTATTGCCTCTTAATAAACGATAATTTTTTTGACTACTTCGTTTTTGTCATTCGTCAAAGTAATTGTATAAACACCTTTTCCGTATTCAACGACACTTAATTGTTTTGAATATGTCCCGCTATAATCTTTCAACTCATCTTTATAGATTAGCTGACCAAGTTCATTTGTCAGTTCTAACTTATATGTTGATTTGACAGGAACATTAAATGAAATTGTAAAGTGACCATCATTTGGATTTGGGAAGATGCCTAATAAAAATGCATTGTCAGCATCTTGAATTCCAACATTTATGATCACTGTTGGTGCTGATGCTGCAGAAGAACACGGGCCTGTAGTTACCACCACCGTATACGTTCCGTTAACAGTGAATGTATAGTTTTGAGATGTAGCGCCCACGATAATAACACCATTTAAGTACCACTGATTTCCGGTTGCGGAACTAGATGTTAATGTTGTTCCGACTTGTGAAATTGTAGGTGTTGCAGGTGTTGGATCAACCACCATTGTTATTGCAGGACTCGTTACCGATGCAGGACTTACACAAGTGGCATTTGATGTCAAGATACATGTTACTATATCACCATTATTTAAAGTAGATGAAGTAAAAGTAGACAATCCTGTTCCAGCATTTACTCCGTTGATCTGCCACTGATAAACAGGTGTTGAACCACCATTCGTAATGGCTGCATCAAATGTAACCGCTTGTCCGGAACAAGTTGGATTTGTTCCTGAAGTAATTGAAATGGTATCTGTAGGAACTAAGATTGGGTCTATCACAACAGTGATCGCATTAGATGTTGCGCTTAGAACACTTGGGCACGTTGCGTTTGAAGTCATGACACATGTTACAATGTCGCTATTCGCAAGAGAGCTTGCTGAATAAATCGTTCCACCAGATCCAATATTCAATCCGTTCACTTGCCATTGGTAAGTTGGTGTTGTTCCACCGTTTGTAGGAGTCGCTGTAAATGTTATTGAAGATCCAACACAAACGGCTCCACCAGGGCTATCAATAATACTAACTGATGGAACAACAACAGGGTTTACAATCATTGTGATAGCATTAGATGTTGCTGTTGTAGGAGCAGCACAAGGTGAACTAGAAGTTAAGACACATGTTACAATATCTGTATTTAATAATCCTGAAGAAGTAAATGTTGTACCTCCCGTTCCTGCGTTGATTCCATTTACTTGCCATTGGTAGGTAGGTGTTGTTCCACCACCTCCGGCTGTAGCCGTAAATGTTACAGATGTTCCTGCACAAATAGCTCCACTTGGACTAGCAGTAATGCTATTAGTTGGCACAACACTTCCGCTAACTGCTACTACCGTTGTTCCAACTAAACTGGTACAACCAGATACTGTTACAGTTACACTGTATGTTCCTGCCATACCTGCTGTTGCTGTTGGACGAGAAGGATCTTCAATAGCAGATGTAAAAGCACTTGGGCCTGTCCAGCTATATGTTGCCCCTGCAATTGTATTTGATGTCAATAATATTGTTGAGCCTAAACATACCGGAGAATTACTTCCCGCTGTAGGGGCAGCCGGTATTGGGTTTACAACAACGGTTGTTGTTCCAGGTAAACTTGTACAACCTCCAGTAGTCACTGTTACAGAATAGGTTCCAGCCATTGCTACTGTTGCTGCAGGACGAGTTGCGTTACGTATTGCAGAAGTAAAAGCACTTGGGCCTGTCCAGCTATATGTTGCTCCTCCAACAGTTGGAGTTGATAAATTAATTGTTGCTCCTGCACAATAAGGGCCTGTGTTTGTTGCTGTAGGTGTTGCAGGTAAAGCGTTAACAACAACTGCTGTTGTTCCAATTAAACTGGTACAACCACCTGTTGTAACTGTTACCGAATACGTTCCAGCCATTGCTACTGTTGAAGAAGGGCGTGTTGGATTTTGAAGTGCAGACGTGAATGCGCTTGGGCCTGTCCAGGAATAAGTTGCACCTGCAACTGTTGGTGTTGCTAAAGTTATTGTAGCTCCGGCACAGTATGGCCCTGTGTTTGTCGCTGTCGGAGTTACCGGAACTGCATTCACCACAACCGTTGTAGTTCCCGCTAAACTAGTACACCCTCCTGTTGTAATTGTAATAGAATATGTTCCCGCCATCGCTAATGTTGATGCCGGGCGAGTAGGATTTTGCAGCGCAGATGTGAATGCGCTTGGCCCTGTCCATGCATAGGTAGCACCTGCGACTGTTGGAGTTGCTAAAGTAATTGTTGCTCCTGCGCAATACGGACCAGTGTTGGTGGCTGTTGGAGTTGCAGGTAAAGCATTCACCACAACTGTTGTTGTTCCTGCTAAACTGGTACATCCTGAAGCATTTGTAATTGTAACACTATATGTTCCAGCCATTGCTACTGTTGAAGAAGGGCGTGTTGGATTTTGAAGAGCAGATGTAAATGCACTTGGGCCTGTCCAGGAATAAGTTGCACCAGCTACAGTTGGTGTTGCTAAAGTAATTGTTGTGCCTGCACAATAAGGACCTGTGTTTGATGCCGTTGGTGTTGCTGGTAATGCATTCACAACAACTGCTGTTGTTCCTGCTAGACTGACACAGCCACCAGTGGTTACCGTTACGGAATATGTTCCTGCCATTGCTACTGTTGCTGCAGGACGAGTTGGATTTTGAAGTGTCGATGTAAATGCACTTGGACCAGTCCAAGAGTATATTGCACCAGAAACAGCAGGTGTAGCTAACGTAATTGTTCCTCCAACACAATAAGGACCGGTATTCGTTGCTGTTGGTGTTGTAGGGATCGCGTTTACAACAACAGCTGTTGTTCCTGCAAGGCTTGTACAACCTGATACGGTAACGGTAATCGAATATGTTCCGGCCATAGCAATAGTTGCAGCAGGACGAGTTGGATTTTGAAGAGCTGAAGTAAATGCGCTAGGCCCGGTCCATGCGTAAGTTGCTCCTGCTAAAGTAGGGGTAGCCAATGTAATTGTTGCACCTGCACAATATGGACCTGTATTTGTCGCTGTCGGAGTTGCAGGAAGAGCATTTACAATAACAGTTGTAGTACCAGCTAAACTGTTACAACCTGAAGCATTTGTAATTGTAACACTATATGTTCCAGCCATTGCTACTGTTGAAGAAGGGCGTGTTGGATTTTGAAGAGCAGATGTAAATGCACTTGGGCCTGTCCAGGAA
>JAPLDC010000376.1 GCA_026391935.1 Bacteroidota bacterium
ATGTACATGACCATTCATGCTGATCATGAAGGAGGAAACGTTTCTGCACATACAACACATTTAGTAGGTTCTGCATTAAGTGACCCATATTTAGCTTTCGCAGCAGGGATGAATGGTTTGGCCGGCCCATTGCACGGATTAGCAAATCAAGAAGTGTTGAGTTGGATATTAGAATTGCGTAAGGAACTAGGTGGTGGATTGCCAACAGAAAAACAAATTGAAGATTATATCAAAAAAACATTAGCTGACGGAAAGGTTGTTCCAGGATACGGACATGCTGTATTGCGAAAAACAGATCCAAGATTTTCTGCTCAACAAGATTTCTACTATCGATACATCAAACCACAAGGTGCAGATGATCTTTGCGAAATAGTTCAGATGGTTTACAAAGTAGCTCCTCCTATTTTAGAAAGCACAGGAAAAATTAAAAATCCTTGGCCAAACGTTGATTCTCACTCAGGTGTATTGTTGACACATTATGGAATGGTGGAACATGAATTCTATACTGTTTTATTCGGAGTTTCAAGAGCATTAGGCGTATTAGCTTCTTTGGTATGGGACAGAGCATTAGGACATCCACTTGAACGTCCAGGTTCAATCACGACAGAGGGCATCAAAAAGAAGATTGCTGCTGCTGAAGCTACAAAAGCATAAAATTTAAATCCCGGTTTATCCGGGATTTTTTTTTGTATCTTTTTAGAACTTTTGCGTTATTTTACTAAAGCATACTATGAAAAAATATATTTTATTTTTATTTTTAATTCTGATAAATTTAATTGCACTTGCGCAAACAAAAACAATCATTTATTTCGATTCCAATAAAAGTGAATTGAAATCCAATTCGATTACGAAACTTGACTCACTTACTAAATTCCTAAACACAACAAAAGATTATCAAATCAGCATAAATGGGTATTGCGACAATACTGGAACTGAGATAATAAATCAATCTCTTTCTGAAGCACGTGCTGACATAATTTTCAACTATTTTAAAAGTAAAAATATTCCTTCACAATTTTTCACTACAAAAGGTTTTGCTGCCAACAATCCAATTTCTGAAAACACTTCTGAAAAAGGAAAAGCAATAAACAGGAGAACGGAAATTCTCATCACAATCAATGCGCCAATAATGGTAAATGTGCTAATGGAAAACGAAGTTAGCCAAGGTCCTCAAAAGCCTGATACAATTACTGTCAAAGCGAAAGAATCGTTCAACTCAAACAGCACAATTAATGATCTGGAAATTGGAAAAACACTAGTACTTAAAAATTTAAATTTCGAAGGAGGAACAGCTATACTTTTACCTGAAGCAGAACCTACTCTTAAACTCCTTCTTAAAACAATGAAAAGCAATGTAACTTTGGAAATTGAAATTGGCGGACACGTTTGTTGTGCTGACGATATGCCATTATCTATACTGCGTGCTAAAACTGTTTACAAATATTTGATCCTAAATGGAATCGATCAATCACGCTTGAAATACAAAGGATACAGTCGAAATAAACCTATTTATGAAGATGACAGAAACCCATTCGAAGCAAAAGCAAACAGGAGAGTGGAGATCACTGTTTTAAAAAAATAAAATTTTAAAATCTCACTAAATAATTCCAAACAAAGATTTACCCTTTACACCTAAAGCATCAACACATTTTTCAATTTCAGGATCTTTAATTAATGGCGGCGCATGATGCGGTTTGATCCGCGCATCAATGATCAAAGAACCATTACAGCCCCAATGTTTATTTTCTGTAAAACTATCAATCCCATAGATATCGTGAGAAGGATTGCTTCTTGTAAATGTTACCCAGAGAAAATTATTTAATTTTTGAGAAACAAAATCAGGGTCATCACATAATATTAACAACGGAAAACTTTTTTGTTGTTCCCCATCAGATGCCTTAAAGAAAATATTATCTTCCAGTTGTTGGCTAAGTTGTTCTATCTGAATTT
>JAPLDC010000238.1 GCA_026391935.1 Bacteroidota bacterium
ATGAAAGCTCCAAAAGTAACTGTTTTGATGCCCGTTTATAACGGTGAAAAATATCTTAAAGATGCTATTGAAAGTATCTTAGGTCAGGATTTTACTGATTTTGAATTTTTAATAATAAATGATGGCTCTACCGATGGCTCAGGAAAGATTATTTCATCTTTTTCTGATCCACGGATCCGCATCGTCAATAATGAAAAAAATATTGGTTTGGTTAATTCCTTAAACAAAGCTATGGAATTAGCTTTCGGACAGTATATCGTCAGGATGGATTGTGATGATATTAGTCTCAAAAACCGATTGTCAGTTCAGGTGAAATATATGGATGCCAATCAAAATATTGGTGCCAGTGGAAGTTATTATTATTTGATGCGTAATGGAACAAAAGCAATTGCTGATTTTCCGTTGAAGGAAAAAGAGATAAAAAGCTTTATGGTATTTAATTGTCCTATCGCTCATCCTTCAGCTATTATAAGAAATAGCTTAATCAAAAAGAATAATCTTAAATATTCTTCAGATTACCTTCATTCTGAAGATTTTGATTTTTGGTCGCGTTTGTCAGAGATCTCCGGACTAGCCAATGTTTCAGATGTATTATTGAATTATCGTGTTCATGAAAATCAAATAACAGGAAGTGCTCATTTGGCTTCAACAAGGTATAAAAGTGTGAATGCTCTCCGTTTCCGACATCTTAAAAAAATGGGAGTGGAACCATCTGAAAAAGAAATGCTTGTCCATAATTTAGTAAGTGACGGTGAAACACCGGCGAGCATCGAACAGTTTAACGAAGTGGAGCAGTGGTTAAAGAAACTCGTGCTTACAAATGATAAAAAATTAGTTCTTGACACGAATTATTTTCAAAAAATAATTTTAGAACGTTGGATACGGGTATGTTTTAATTATTTTCAAGGAGTAAAAGGCTTTAGATATTTTTATAGATCAGAATTGTATTCATTGACAGCTCTTACATTCCGGAGTAAATTGGAATTGACACGCACTGTTTATTATTCATGGAAGAGACTAAAAATGAAAAATTAATTGCGATAAAATTTAAAATGAAAAGACCTTTTAAAATAGCGATTACTGGAGGGAGTGGTTTTGTAGGACAGCATTTGCTGGCGGGGCTATCCTCCTCAAGTCATTTTTTTCGAATTATTACAAGGGATTTATCGAAAAAAATAAATAATATTCCTTTAAATTCCGAAATTGTAAATGCAGATCTTACAAATTACGATTCGCTAAAAAAAGCGTTTGAAGGAATTGACATTATTGTGAATATTGCAGCTGAAGTGCGAGATCAGAAACAGCTTGCAGAAACAAATATTTCCGGAACTAAAAATTTGATCAAAGCAGCCCTTGAAAATAAAGTATCAAAGATCATACATTTAAGTAGTGTTGGTGTGGTGGGTATGCAATATAGTGGTTCTGCCTGTATTGTGAATGAGGGGACAGGCTGTGATCCTAAAAATGAATATGAACGAACCAAATTAGAATCAGAGAAATTACTCTTAGAAGCCCGAAACCAAAATAATTTTCTTTTAACTATTTTGCGGCCAACAAATGTTTTTGGCGAACACCATCCTTATAATGCATTACTTCATTTAATTAATCATATTAATTCCGGAAAGATTACATTATGTTCAAAATCGTCAATGGTAAATTATGTTTATGTGAAAGATCTCACAAATTTAATACGTCTTTTAATTGATGATGAAAAGGAATATGGGATTATAAATGTTGGCGACTCTCAGGAATTACCATCAATATTAAAGTGTATTGCAGTTGATTTAGGCAAAAAAGCCAACATTCTTATTTTGCCACAATTTTTGTTTAATTTTAGTGAAATGGTTGGGATAAAAAAATTAAGATCGATTTCAAATCATGTTATTTATAATGATGGAAAATTAAAAGCGTTCTTTTATTATCCTTATGGTTTCCAAAATGGACTAAAAAATACGATTGAATATTATAAGTTTCAAAATTTGATCAAATGAGAATTTGTTTATTAGCTGACGGACAAAGTATTCACACCATTCGCTGGTGTAAACACTTTTTTGACCTTGGCCATGAAATTCACCTTATTTCATTTAGTGATGTAAAAATTGATGGGGTAAATGTCTATTTTGTTGATTCAGGTAATATAAATGTTTCGGGTGGTAATTGGAAAGTGATTTTTAAATATAAGGATGTAAAGAATATTATCAATAAGATCTCCCCTGATGTTTTGCATGCTTTATACGCTACCAGTTATGGTTTGATTGGCGCATTGTCCGGATTTCATCCTTACATTGTTACTCCTTTGGGATCTGATATTTTGATCAGTCCAAAGGAATCTTTTATCTACCGGCTATTATTGAAATATTCGTTTAAGAGATCCGACTGGATAACTTCTATGGCTCCTCATATGAAAGAAGCTATGATCAATCTTGGCGTTCCTGAAAGCAAAATAGGCGATATTGTGTTTGGGATCAACACAGCCATTTTTAATCGTAAAAACAGGGCCCTCTCTTCAAGTGATTTTATTATTACAAGTACAAGGAATTTTGAACCAGTTTATAATATTCCGCATTTTCTCCGTGCTATTGCTTTAGTGAGAGGTAAAATCCCCAATCTAAAAATTGTTATGCTAGGTGATGGTTCATTAAGATCTGAATTGGTCGCACTGACTGAAGAGTTAAAAATAAATGATATCGTTTTATTTAAGGGAAAGGTTCCTCAAGATCAGGTAGTGGAAATTCTAAATCATTCGCACGTTTTTTGTACCGTTTCACTTTCCGATGGAAATAGTTTGTCGCTTTTGGAAGCGATGTCTTGCGGGGCTTATCCAATAGCAACAGATATTTTGGCAAATCATGAGTGGATCAAAGAAGGTGTTAACGGTAGTTTTGTAAAAATTAATGATATTAAAGGCTTGGCTGATCGTATACAAAATGTTTACCTTAACTTTGATTCCATTATTAATAGAGCTACTCTTGAAAGTGAAAAAATAATTTCAGAGAAGGGAACTTGGGGAATAAATATGGAGAAAATGGAAAATAAATACAAAGAGATTTCTGGTCATGGAAAATAGAATTGTGATAGTTGGAGCAGGCGGACACGGAAAAGTTGTATGTGATGCAATTTTAGCGCAACAAAAGTATGTCGTTGTCGGTTTTGTTGATGACTCTGTTTCCATCGGGACAACCGTAAATAATAATTATAAAGTAATTGCCAATAAAAAAAATATGGATTCTTTAATTGATCTGGCAAATTATTTTGTTATAGCAATTGGCAATAATAAAATTCGTGAGCAGCTTTTTATTGACACAAAAACGAAATTAAAAGCTGCTACTATTATTCATCCAACTGCTGTATTAGGTTCAGATGTAAAAATTGGTGAGGGAGCGGTTATTTTGGCAAATTCGGTAATCAGCGCAAATAGTTTAATAGGAGAAAATACAATTGTAAATGCTGGGGTGATTGTGGACCACGATTGTGTTATTAGTAATTCTGTTCATTTGTCTATCGGGACAATAGTTGGCAGTAATTCAATAATTGGCAATGGGTATACAACTGCTATCGGTGAAAATATTAACTCTTTTTCAAAAATAGGATAGTGAAATCAGTTTCAATTGTCATACCATGTAGAAATGAAGAAAAATATATCGGAAGGTGTATTGATTCAATTTTGGCGCAGGATTATTCTGCGGATAAAATTTCTGTTTATATATGTGATGGGAAAAGTACAGACCAGACACCTGCTATTGTGAACGACTATACTCAGAAACATAAGAATGTCAACTATTTAATAAATGAAAAGAAAACAACTCCTTTCGCGCTTAACCTTGGGATCAATAATTCGAAAGGCGATATTGTAATTATTCTTGGAGCGCATTCCGAACTGTATCCCGATTATGTTACTAATTGTGTTGAGGCTTTTAATTTCGGTTCGAATATAGGATGTACCGGTGGAATAATTGAAAATGTATATGAAAATGATACGGCTGAAGTGATTGGTAAAGCGATGTCATCGAGTTTTGGTGTCGGTAATGCTCATTTCAGAACAGGGAATCAGGATGGGTTTGTCGATACAGTGGCTTTTGGTGCATATAAGCGGGAAGTATTCAATAAAATAGGTTTATTTGATGATGAGTTAGTACGTAATCAGGATGATGAATTTAATTACCGCTTATTAAGTAATGGTTTCACGATTTATTTGTATCGTAAGATCCGTTCGAAATATTTTGTAAGGGCTTCATTTGAAAAATTATTTAAACAATATGAACAATACGGTTATTGGAAAGTATATGTCAATAAAAAACACAAAGCCGTAACGACTGTCAGGCAAGTTGTTCCACTTTTTTTCGTTTTGTTTTTATTTGTTGGTATATTGATGTCTGTTATTCATACTGTTTTTCTAAAAATGTATATTGTTGGATTATTATTTTATTTTACATTGAGTCTTATTAGCGCATATAATCTATCTAGTGAAACAAATAAAATATTTAGAATAATGAAAGGATTTTTTATTTTGCATTTTTCTTATGGATGGGGATATTTAAAAGGAATAATTGATTTTTTTATTTTGCAAAAAAAAATAAAGAAAGATGAAATTTTGACTCGTTAAAGAATGAATAGAATTCAATTTCATACTAAAGCACATTTTTATTTGGCATTAATGATTGCCTTTTGTTTGCCAATTGCTCGGTTTACCGCTCTTTTTATCGCTTTATTGCTTTTGAATTGGCTGATTGAAGGTGATTTTAAGAATAAATTTAAGATTGTTTCAAATAATAAATTGGCCGTACTTTTTATTTCATTTTATTTGATGCATTTGGTAGGAATGTTTTATTCTCAAAATATAGATTTTGGTTTGTTCGACATTCAAGTTAAATTTTCTTTACTGGTTCTCCCTTTGATATTAGTAAATCGTC
>JAPLDC010000077.1 GCA_026391935.1 Bacteroidota bacterium
ATTTTGATGGGATATAATTATAATCCATTTTTAAAATATTTGCAGAAAGAACATAAACTATATTTACTGTATCTACCACTCCTGATACAGATTTAGAATAGAACAAATTGTTTCTCAGATTTACTTCCGACATAGGGTCTAAGATCAATACTCCAAGCCCCATGGTGTTAGTTGAATTATTAATGATATGATTATTAGAAATTGTTGCGCGGCTATGATAAACATAAATGCCGCCTCCTCCATATGCGGAATAGTTATTTGCAATAACATTATTTCTTACGATATAATATGTATCGGTAAAAGGAACAGCTCCCTCATTGTGTGACAAATGAATTCCACCTCCACCACTGGAAGCTCCACAGGAACCATTGGTTTGACGATTGTTGCAGATCAGGTTATTTTCGATGGTCACATGTCCGGAACGGCAACCAACAGCAGCAAGCTGTTCACATACATTATTGTACACTTTATTTCCGCGAATAGTCACTTCTCCTATAGAAACCTTGATAGGTGCAGCATCATTCACCATATCATTGTGATGGATCATATTATTTTCGATCAAGAGATTATTCCAAATCCCTCCTATCGTTGAGCCTAAATGATTATCGTGCAATTCTGAATTTATTATTTTTGTATACCCACCACTGTTTCCAGTTCTAACGACTCCGAAGCTGGACGAATTATCATTGATGGTACATCCATTCACTTCAATTGTATCTGTTGCCAGATAGGTATTTAAGGAGAGTGTTGCAGATGCGACATACATTCCCAATCCTGCATGATTATGTGTAAATGTACAATTCAATATTTGTAAGCCACGTTCACATGTTAATGCGCTGGTATATGAAGCAACATAGGTGTATCCATATTTCACATCCTTGATGGTGCAATAGTTCAGAATAGAGTTATCTGTTCCTCCACCTACAAATTGTTTGAACTGCAAACCACTCCATCCTCCTGTTGTTACTGCCTGATTGAACCATCCGGTAGTATCATTCGACTCAAAAATAATTGGTAAAGCAAGTGTTCCTGATGCAATCAACTGTCCATCCACATTTAATTTGGTTGTCGGCATAAACTTCACTACCACACCCGGCTGAATAGTAAGTGATTGTCCACCGGCAACGCCTGTCGAAACAGTTACGATATAGGGAGAACCAGCAAAGGTCCATGTGCCTGAAACGGTTGCAGTGGAAATTGTTGTTTGAGAAACTGCGGAGATGCTTAATAAAAGCAATAAGTAAGTAGTTATTTTTTTCATTTTGGAGGAGTGTTTTATAGAATATAGATAGTGTTTTTAGATGAAAGGTTGCATGGTTGAAAAACTTGATCTTGCTCCGCCAAAAGACTCGTTGAGATGGAACTTCTCTGAACCACCCCCGCTACCCCTTTATGAATGGGGATTCTACTAAGAGTGCTTTTAGTACAACACAGAAAACACATCCCTGCCCCTCTCAAGAGGGGAATGCAATTGAGTTAGGTAGATGATATTAGTAATAAATAGAATCCTTAGTTACGATACAGAAACTGGATAAGGTTTTGTTTTATGAAGAAATAGCGGGAATAGCTGCCGGAAAAATCAATGATGAAGAAAGATTTACTAGGATAGCTGCTATTAACCTTGGCAATTCTGAACGAAAGAGAAGAAGAAATTTCCTTTTAAAACAAAAAGATTTTTTGTTACTTTTTGCGGTTAAAAAGTTAGAAAAAATTTAAAAGAAAATGTTTAGGTGGATCGATTGTCATTAAAGGAATCCTAAATAAAATAATCAATCGAGATATCTCCACAAGAATTAAATCCCTAGCCCCCTTTGAAAACAGCGAATTGCTATAAGAGTGCTTTTAGTAAAGCATAGAAAAAAACTGCCACTCTTAAATGGGAATGCATTTGAGTAACAAAAATGACTAAAAAAAATTAAGGAAACTTTACACCATCACATTCTGTGCAATACACATCAGGAATAAATGCATTGTATTTGCTATTAATTGATCTGATAAATTCATTCGCAATAAGCGCATACCCCTTTTGATTCGGATGATACCCATCTAAACTAAAAAAACCACCACTTACAAATTCAGCATTAAAATCAACCCCATTCCATTTTATTCCTGAAACAACTTTTTTTAGATAGGAATTCATATCAACAAACGCTAAATTATATTGATTGGCTTTTTGTGCAATAATGGAATTGTAAGCACTTGTTGCCTGATCAATTTCATAAACCTCGCTACTATCCAATGCATAACGGTCGTTGATCGTATTGATCAATAAGCCATATTTATAACACTTCATTGAATCGATGGGTGCCGAAAGTGTAATGTATTCTCCAGCATGCAACTGACGAATATTATCAAATACAGAAGGATCATCAATTACAAATCCATTTCTTCCTTCAACAAAAAAGATATTTGTTAATCCTGCAGGAATATAAATATCATTTAATGAATCTGCTTGAGTCTGACGGAGCTCTGCATTATCCCATGCTACCAATGTATAATAGGGAAAACTTCTGAAATCGGGGATGTTAGCAATAACACCTTTTGCTCCGTTGGCAGTTAATCCGCCTAATATTGAATCTAGATAATTTGCGAAACTTGTTGCAGAAGGGATTGCGGCTCCGGTTCCACCTCTACTTGCATAATTAAAAATATCTTCCATCCCCAGCCAAGCAGTTATAAATGTTGCATTTTGCTGATGTACATCCCCATATAACGTAGATACACCTGGGTTGCTGGCGAGACGTGCATAGAAAGGATTTGTATTTCCTGTAAATGAACTTAGCCCAAAAGCCGGATTGAAATAATCGGAAACTGTAGCAAAAGGTACTGCTAAATTCTGAACGCTGTTTCCTGCAATTCCTGATAAATAGGGTGTTGCAGCTATATTTGAAATTGCGTTTTTTAAGGGAGACAAAGAAGTTACTCCTTCACAATTTGTTTTATAGCCAAGATGACTCGGCGTTACAAACCAACTTTCCCAGATCTTCGAATTCAACCCCAAACCATTGTCATCGGGCATTAATGCCTGATTGAATATTGGTCCGCCGACCAATTTAAATTGCTCAGCTAATAATGCGGGAATAGAAAGAGATTGTCCTTTTTTATATAATGCTCCATCTTGATAGCCTGCTAAATAATTTCCTCCTACTGCTACCATCTTTGAAAAGTCAGCATCACCGGCATTCGGTTCAGGAATATTCAAATCAGGGGTACAGGAAGAAAGTAAAAAGCACCCATCAATTCAACCTTCACAATGTTATCAACTGTAATTTCTATCAATGAAACATTTCCTCCGTCTGCCTGAAGATAAGGTCGAATCAATTCTAATGCATCTTCTACTTTTTTTAATAGTTCCATTTATGTTCTTATTTTTTCTATAATTTTTCTTTTACAAATTAATTGATCAACTGTTCACGACTTCTTTTTCTGCTAGACGGGTGGCGTTAACAATAGAAACTTGTTGGGCCACATTACTTGCCATTTGCATAAAAGCCAATGCCTGTGGTGAATTCTCTTGCAATACAGCGGGACGACCGGCATCACCAGCTTCACAAATACTTTGCACCAATGGAATTTCTCCTAATAAAGGTACACCTAATTTTTCAGCAAGATTTTTTGCTCCATCTTTACCAAATATATAATATTTATTGTTTGGAAGTTCAGCAGGGGTGAAATAAGACATATTCTCAACGATACCTAATATAGGAACATTTATCTGAGGTAACTGAAACATACCTACACCTTTTTGCGCATCCGCCAAAGCAACATTTTGAGGCGTGCTCACAATGACAACACCATTAATAGGAACTTCTGCAACCAATGATAAATGAATATCGCCAGTGCCTGGAGGAAGATCGATGATCATATAATCAAGGTCGCCCCAATCGGCGTCAGCCAACATTTGAGTCAGTGCTTTTGCAGCCATAGGTCCACGCCAAACAATTGCTTGCGAAGTATCAGCAAAAAAACCGATAGATAATAATTTCACACCATAATTTTCTACAGGTATAATTTTATTTACGCCATCAATCACTTTTAACAATGGCTTTTCATGAACGACATCAAACATAATTGTTTGTGACGGCCCATAAATATCAGCATCTATTAATCCTACCGAAGCTCCTTGTTTTGCAAGCGCAACCGCTAAGTTAGAAGCAATAGTAGACTTTCCGACTCCTCCCTTTCCGGAAGCAACCGCGATAATGTTTTTGACTTTAGTTAATATGGGGGCCTCTGTTTTTTTACCTGCAGTCACATTCGCAGTCATTGTAACAGTCACTTTCGCTTCTTTATCTACATAGTGCAATACTGCATTTTCACATGCCTTTTGGATCATTGCTTTCATGGGACAGGCAGGAGTTGTAAGAACAACAGTAAAACTCACATTCTTACCATTTACCTCCAAATCTTTGATCATTCCAAGGGTTACCAGATCTTTTTTAAGATCAGGATCTTCTACATTCTTTAATGCTTCTATTATTTGTTCTTTCGTGATACTCATATGAATCGCTCCTCTATTTTAATGATTTTTTAATCGTGTAAAGATACAAAAAAATTGTTTTCAAGTAGTTGGAGAAAAAAAGGAAGCATGTTGAGTTTTTGAATTTATTAATATAACAACAGAATCGAACTGCTGATAAACTCCATACTGATTTATTTTCAAATAAAAAAACATATAATTCATATTAATAAAATGTTGCTTTTTAACTGCAACTATTTATTGATTTCAAAACCATAATACGTATCGACACATGAAAAAGGAGCGTAAAAAAATAACATTAAAAACACTTGTCAGACAAGCACTTGCGCTATTAAATAATTTTTATTTAAAGAATTGAATCAATTTAAAATAGAATGACATGATCTGTTTCGCAAAAATCCATCAAAAGCTGAAAAAATAATTAAAACACCTCCTGATCCTTTACAACCCTTTCTATTGATACAAAACAGGAAATAATCCAAAAGAACTTATCTTTTATTAACGGCATTTATAAATGCGAAAAGATAGAATAAAAAGTGAGTAAAGTCATAATCGCTTTTTAAAGCAAACTATACATTTGTGTCATAGAATTTCTAATTCAGCAAATTTTTACAAACCAATTTTTGAATACTAAAAAAAAGATTATGGAAAAAGAAGATGACAAATCAGACCGCAGGAAGTTTCTAAAACTAGGTGCTTTAGCAGGTGGCGTTGTTTTACTTGGTTCTGCAATAAGTAAAGCTGTTTCACTTGACTCTGCAAAAGAGACTGGTGAAAAAGTGAAAGTACTTACTGCCGATGGAAAATTAATGGAAGTAGATGGATGTAACATGAAACATCCTGCAGCTGTTAAATTGACCAATCAGGAAATGCGTAAAGGAATTGCAGGGAAGAAATTTGTGATGGTGATCGATCTTGCCAGATGTGCAAATGCTAGAAAATGCGTTGAAGGTTGCCAAAAAATGCACCATAAACAAGCTCCTACTGAATGGATCAAAGTGAAACGAATGCAAGATGCGGCATCTCTGACTCCTTATTGGATGCCTCAACCTTGTTTCCATTGCGATAATCCTCCTTGTACAAAAGTATGTCCGGTTGATGCTACTTTTAAACGTGAAGACGGATTAGTAATGATTGATAATGAACGATGTATTGGTTGTCGTTTTTGCATGGCAGCTTGTCCATACAACTCTAGATCATTTAATTGGAGTGAGCCTATCATTCCTCAAGGAATGGAAACTGCTGAATACTCTATCGAAAAGAGTTTCCCTGCTAAAATTGGAACAGTTGAAAAATGTGATTTCTGTCCTGATATGGCACGTGAAGGTAAACTACCTGATTGTGTAACTGCTTGTCCTAATGGAACAATATTCTATGGTGATCAAAATGAAGATACCGTTTCAAATGGAGATGAAACTTTCCGATTGAAAGAATTGTTGACCAACAGAGCGGGATATCGTTATCTGGAAGAACTTGGAACAGAGCCTAGGGTATATTATCTACCACCGGTGAACCGAAATTTCCCTTTCGAAAATGATACGATAGTTCACAATACAGAAGATTATAAAATTATTTAATAAAAGGTATGAATTTGCTTTGATCCAATTTAGAAACGAACAGGTGAAAAAGTAAAATTAATATCCAAACCGAAAATAAATTATAGATATATGAAACACGCAGAAATAATTTTAACTCCCGAACAACAGTCGAAGAGACGGGAAGAGTTGCGAACCGATATTCTTCGACCGCTTCAAAAGATCAGTTTCTTGGGTAAACTCTGGATCGT
>JAPLDC010000305.1:0-1672 GCA_026391935.1 Bacteroidota bacterium
CTGATCGATTTTTGGGCTTCCTGGTGTGGTCCTTGCCGACATGAGATGCCAACAGTAGTTGCCGCATACAATACTTATAAAGATACAAAATTCAGTAAGAAAGCAAAAGGTTTTACCGTTTATAGTCTGTCACTCGATAATAACAAAACAGCGTGGGTAAACGCTATTGCAAAGGATGGGTTGATTTGGGGTAGCCATGTTAGCGATCTTGGTGGTTGGCAATCGAAAGGTGCTGCCATTTATGGCGTTAATTCTATTCCTGCCGGTTTCTTAATTGATGAAAATGGAATTATTGTCGCAAAAGGAAACGACCTGAGAGGTCCTGGATTAGAAAACGAACTAAAAAAATTGATCAAGTAAGCAGATCATGTTATAACAAAAGACAGAATTCGAAAGGGTTCTGTCTTTTTGGTTTAGTATTAACTGATTTTTTATAGCTTTGGTAAATATTTTCAAAAACCGGATGTTAAAACAACTGAAATATTTTCTTTTATTGACATCCTTCATTATCATTAAGTTGGCAACAGCTCAAAGTGATCTTGAAGTAAGGATTGGCAATTTTACAAGTGGTAATTTGGCTTCAGTAAATGATATTCTAAAATATCCGTCACTTACGGTAATCAATAGAAATGCGAATGGGAATACCAAATTGGTTTCTTACGATTGTGTGTTTTCTAATCTTGATAAAAAAAGAAATCCGAAAGGAACTACTGTTTGCAAAAATGAAACGTATGCGTTGAATGCAGAAACAATCGCTCTATTATCAAAGTATCTGCCTGGCGAAGATTTTGTTATCAATAATATTCAGGTGGAAGTGGTAAATGTAAAAAGCGGAGCCATTGAAGTGATCAAATTGGAACCTATCAACCTTAAAATTGCAGCTAGTTCTGGTGGTTCAGTTGCGGTTGCAAAAATTGATTATGTTGGAAAATTAGTAACAGGGAAAGACCACAATGAGCCTGTGACGAACCAAAAAGTGATATTGCAGGATCAGGAAGATATGGAATTACAATCTACAATTTCTGATAACTATGGAGATTTTAAATTTACAGAATTAAGTGCTGATAAGTCTTATAAGATCAATGTTTTGGTGACGGATGATACAAAAATAAAAGACGGGAAGTTGTATGCCGCAAAGCCTGATGGTACCGTGATCCGATCATTTAATAAAACAAAAAAAGGATTTGTATATGAATTGTTGCCTGCCGAATTGATCACTCTTGCAAAGGAAAATGAAGAAGATACTGAATTAAAAATCAAAAATTTCGGTGCTTCTAAAGAAGCGGAATTGATAGTGGTTGAGAATATTTATTATGATCCGAATTCTTCTGAAATTAAGCAAGAATCAGTTGAAAAACTGGATAAGATCATCAGTGCAATGGCGCAAAATAAATCCTTGAAATTGCAGATCAACAGTCACACCGATTCAAAAGGTGAAGATGCTTATAACATGACCTTGTCCGAAAAAAGAGCACATAAAGTTATGGACTATTTTATTTTGCAGGGAATAGATAAAGGCAGATTAAAAGCCAAAGGCTTCGGCGAAACGCAAATAAAGAACAGGTGCAAAAATGGTGTAGATTGTTCCGAATTGGAGCATCAATTGAACCGCAGAACAGAATTTAATTTTACAAAATAGAGCATGCATTTATGGTAATTAAGACAGGACTTT
>JAPLDC010000305.1:1697-12874 GCA_026391935.1 Bacteroidota bacterium
CTTTTATGGTTCTGTCTTTTTATTTTAGAGTTTTATGTCAAAATGTCTTATTATCTTTGATGGCAGATATTTTGAGAGGCCTAAGGGGTTAAAAAACGAATGAAAAAAATTAAAAATATATTTAAGAAAATGGGTAGCCCGGAAAGTGATATTGAGAACGCACAAAATGAAGAACAAATTCCTCAAGAAGAAGTAAATACTGTTGACGAAAAAGAGCAAATAACTTCTGATTTGAAAGCAAAAGTTGATGAGCTCAACGATAAGTATTTACGTTTGTATTCTGAGTTTGACAATTTTAGAAAACGCACAGCAAAAGAAAAAATAGATCTAATGCAATCGGCAGGGGAAGATGTATTCAAAAGCATTTTGCCTGTGTTGGACGACCTTGAAAGAGCAATAAAATCTAATTCAGAAACCACTGATGTGAAAGCTGTAAATGATGGTGTAAATTTAATTTTCAATAAATTAAAATCAACGCTCACACAAAAAGGATTGTCGGAGATGAAAGCTATTGGTGAAACATTTGATGCAGATATTCATGAAGCGATCACAAATATTCCTGCTCCTTCTGATGAACTGAAAGGTAAAATAGTAGAAGAATTAGAAAAAGGGTATAGTTTGAACGGGAAAATAATTCGTTTTGCTAAGGTAATAATAGGTAACTAAAAATTTGAAAATTTGAAAATAAATTAGTTTAAAAATTTTTTGATAGAGTTGCGAAAGTGATCTTCTTATTCATTTCTAAATTAGTTTATTTTCACATTTTCAATTTATAAATTTTCAAATTGAATAATGGCTAAGAGAGATTTTTACGAGATATTAGAGATTCAAAAGGGTGCAAATGCTGATGAGATAAAAAAGGCTTATCGCAAAATGGCGATAAAGTTTCACCCTGACAAAAATCCGGGAGATAAGGCAGCTGAAGAAAAATTCAAAGAGGCTGCTGAAGCCTACGAGATCTTAAGTAATGCGGAAAAGAAACAAAGTTACGATCAATTCGGTCATGCCGGAATGGGCAATGGAGGTTTTGGTGGAAGAGGTGGTCAGGGTTTCGGTGGAATGAACATGGATGATATCTTCAGTCAGTTTGGAGATGTTTTTGGTGGACATTTTGGTGGTGGCGGTGGACGAGGAGGACGGAGAGTGAACAGAGGTTCGAATTTGCGTGTGAAGGTGAAGATGACGCTCGAAGAAATCGCAAATGGAGTTGAGAAAAAGATCAAAGTAAACAAAATGGTTCCGCTTTCAATAGTTGTTCTACCTGTAAAGGTTCAGGTCAGGTAAGCCGCATAACGAATACTATTTTAGGTGCGATGCAAACTACAAGCACTTGTCCGAGTTGCAGTGGTGAAGGAAAAACGATCACAGATAAATGTCATTCATGTCATGGTGATGGAATTGTTCGTGATGAAGAAGTGATCAGCATTAATATTCCCGGAGGTGTTTCAGAAGGAATGCAATTGTCTGTTGGCGGAAAAGGAAATATGGGTGCACGTGGCGGTGTTGCAGGTGATCTGATAGTGGTGATCGAGGAAGTGGAGCACGAACATTTGAAACGAGATGGGATGAATTTGTTTTACGATCATTTTGTAAGTTATTCTGATGCGGCATTAGGAACACAAATTGAGGTTCCCACTATTGATGGAAAAGCGAAAATAAAAGTTGATCCGGGAACACAAAGCGGGAAGGTTCTTCGCTTAAAAGGAAAAGGGTTGCCGGATATTAATACCTATGGTCGAGGCGATATTTTGGTGAATATTAATGTGTGGACGCCTCAGCATTTGACAAAAGAGGAGAAAAAAATTCTTGAAGATTTGAGTGACGCTCATAATTTCAAACCTAATCCTAGTAAAAAAGACAAAGGCTTTTTTGAACGGATGAAACAATATTTTGAATAATATGAGCAATATATTATCTGCTAAGAACATAGTAAAAAAATATGCAGCTCATACTGCATTGGATGATGTTTCATTGGACATCCCAGAACAAAGTATATTTGGATTGCTTGGTCCGAATGGCGCTGGAAAAACTTCTTTAATAAGAATCATTAATCAGATCACAGGTCCCGATAGTGGTGAGATCTTTTTCGAAAATGAAAAATTATCTCCAAAACATGTGGAGCAAATTGGTTATTTGCCCGAAGAGCGTGGATTGTATAAAAAAATGGAAGTTGGTGAGCAAGCACTTTATCTAGCTCAGTTAAAAGGGATGAAAAAAGCGGAGGCGAAGAAAAAATTAAAATATTGGTTCGAGAAATTTGAAATTGAAGCTTGGTGGAACAAAAAGGTGGAAGAACTTTCAAAAGGAATGCAACAAAAGGTGCAGTTTATTGTCACTGTTATGCATGAGCCAAAATTATTAATATTGGATGAGCCATTCAGTGGCTTTGATCCTATTAATGCTAACCTTATCAAGAACGAGATTTTGAATCTTAAGAAGCAGGGCTCAACAATTTTATTTTCTACACATAACATGGGTTCTGTTGAAGAACTTTGTGATAACATCGCCTTGATAAATAGATCAAAAAAAATATTGGATGGAACAGTAAAAGATATCCGTAAAGAAAATAGATCCAACCTGATTGAAATTGAATTCAGTGGAAATATGATGGGCTTTACAAATTCATTATGGACCTACGGAAAGCTTGGTGAAAATTGGTCGGAGGGAGAAAATTGTAAAGCTCAAATTGAATTAACACCGGGAAGCACTTCCAATCAATTATTATCTTCTGTATTATCGGCAGTTGAAATTCATTCCTTCAAGGAAATTATTCCAAGCATGAATGATATTTTTATCAAAAAAGTTGGTGAAGGAAATAGTATTGGAACACAAAGTAATTTCACGGAATAAAAAAGAATTAGATGAATAAGATTCTTCTCATCATAAAGCGTGAATACCTGTCCAGGGTAAAGAAAAAGTCATTTATTTTAATGACCATACTTGGTCCTATTTTAATGGTAGGTATTATGATCGTTCCTATTTGGTTATCGATGCAAAAAACGGAGATACAAAAGGTAGAGGTTGTTGATGAGAGTTTCTTATTTACAGGTTTAATACCTGAAAAAGCGGGTGTACATTTTGATTATCCACCAATTAAGCTTGAGCAGGCACGCAAAGGTTTTTTTGATACCGATTATAATGCCATTTTGTGGATACCAAAAAATGTTTTGAATGGCGGACAAAAAGGTATCAAATTATTGTATAAAAAGCAGTTGAGTAATGCTGCACAACAGCATATTCAGTATAGTATCAGTAAAATGTTGTATGAAGTGATGCTTGCTGAGAATCATGTGAATGTTGATTTCATTAAGGATGCCAAGGATAAATCAGAATTTACGATGCTTACGATGCAGGTTGATGAGGCAGGCAACGATAAAAAAACAAATACCGGTTTATACATGGGTATCGGTTTGGTGGCAGCAATAATGATTTATTTTTTCATTTTTATGTACGGGGTGCAAGTGATGCGTGGTGTGATGGAAGAAAAAACAAGTCGTATTGTGGAAGTGATATTATCATCCGTAAAACCATTTCAGTTGATGATGGGGAAAATAATCGGAGTTGCTTTGGTTGGCTTAACTCAGTTCTTGCTTTGGGTGGTATTGTCAACGACTTTATACAGTTTTGCATCCACAACTATTTTAAAGGGTATTGATATTAAACAAAATGTAGCCAAAGAAGAAGTCATAAAAATCGGAGAGAATTTGGACCAGACCAAAATGGGAAAAAATGAAGATCCGAATGAAATGACTCAATTATGGAATGATTTCAAGTCTGTAGATATAGTTTCTATTACGCTTTGCTTTTTATTTTATTTCCTGGCAGGTTATTTAATGTATAGTGCCTTGTTTGCTGCTATTGGCGCTGCTGTTGATAGCGAGGCAGATACCAATCAGTTCATGTTACCTATTACTGTCCCACTCATTTTTTCTTTCGGCATTGCGCAAACGGTAATGCAGGATCCGGAAGGAGCACTGGCCTTTTGGTTTTCAATGATCCCTCTAACTTCTCCTGTTGTTATGATGGTTCGTCTTCCTTTTGGAGTGCCTGCTTGGGAAATACTTATTTCTATGAGCTTATTAGTGCTGGGTTTTCTTTTTACTACCTGGTTGGCTGCTCGTATCTATCGGACTGGAATCTTAATGTATGGAAAAAAAGTTACCTGGAAAGAGCTTGGAAAATGGCTGTTTTACAGGGGTTAGTATACGCTTTAATTGTTAAGTAATTTTCATATCTTGTTGTATTAAATGCTAATTCTTTTATGAAAATAGCTGTTATAGATTTAGGTACCAATACTTTTAATTTACTCATTGTAGAAGTTCATTCTGACAAAACGTATTCTCACGTATTTCAAACAAAAATTTCTGTAAAACTTGCTGAAGGAGGTATGAATGAAGGTGTCATTGCTGAAATACCTTTTCAGCGAGGAATGGCGGCTTTTAAAACACATTTTGAAACTACTAAGAAATATAAGGTAGATAAGGTTTTTGCATTTGCAACCTCTGCAATTAGAAGTACTAAAAATGGGCAACTATTTGTTGAACAGGCGAAGGAAGAAACAGGGATCGATATTCAAATAATTTCAGGAGACCGTGAAGCAGAGTTAATTTATTATGGCGTTCATTCTGCTGTTGAAATGGATGATGACGCATCTTTGATAATAGATATTGGTGGTGGCAGCACAGAATTTATTATTGCGAATAAAAATAGAATATTTTGGAAGCAAAGTTTTTTATTGGGCGCTGCCCGATTATTAGAATTGTTTCCTCCATCTGACCCGATCAACGATTCGGAGATCGAGGTTTTTAGAAATTATTTGAAACAGGAATTACAACCTTTGTTCGAGGCTGTTAAAAAATTTCCTATCTCAGAATTGATAGGTTCATCCGGATCCTTTGATTCCCTTGCTGAAATTATTGCTCATCGGTTTTATTCTCCGGGAATATTAGATGATAAGACAGAATTCACATTCAATTTGGATGATTGCGAAATTGTTTATGATAGTATTTTAAAATCTACCAATTCCGAAAGATTAAAAATAAAAGGATTGGTGGCAATGCGTGTCGATATGATAGTTGTTTCTAGTATCATCGTAAATTTCGTGGTCCGCTCCTTTGATATACAGAAAATGCGCTTATCTACCTATTCTTTAAAAGAAGGGGTGCTTCACGAGTTGTTGAAATAGAAAATTTTAATTTTTGTTTGGTAAAACTTTAGTTTGAACTAAATCAGTACACTGAAATTTATTTTATTGAAGCAAGTGTACTAATTTTAAATATATAATTTATAATTCCATAAGATGGCAAAGCTATTGATCATTGATGACGAAAAAAGTATCCGTAAAACATTGCGTGAGATCTTAGAATATGAGAAATACCTGGTAGATGAAGCTTCTGACGGAGCTGAAGGCATAGCAATGATCCAAAAGGAAAAATATGATATTATTCTGTGTGATATTAAAATGCCTAAAATGGATGGTATTGAAGTGTTGGACAAGGTAATGCAATTGTCGTCAGATACTCCTGTTGTTATGATATCCGGTCATGGAAATATTGAAACTGCAGTAGAAGCAGTAAAGAAGGGAGCTTTCGATTTTATTGCAAAACCTTTGGATTTGAATCGTTTGTTGGTTACAATCCGCAATGCAATGGATAAATCAACATTGGTGACAGAAACCAAAGTGTTGAAGAAGAAAGTTAGCAAGACCTTTGAGATGGTTGGTGAGTCAAAAGCGATACAACAAATTCAGGAAATGATAGAAAGGGTTGCACCGACAGATGCACGTGTATTAATTACCGGAGGTAATGGAAGTGGAAAAGAATTAGTTGCTCGTTGGTTACATGAAAAAAGCAATAGAGCGAGTGCGCCTTTGATTGAGGTTAATTGTGCTGCTATCCCAAGTGAATTGATTGAGAGTGAATTGTTCGGACATGAAAAGGGGGCATTTACATCTGCCATCAATCAGCGAAAAGGTAAGTTTGAACAAGCGGAAGGCGGAACGTTATTTATGGATGAAATTGGTGACATGAGTCTTTCTGCACAAGCCAAGGTGTTACGTGCTTTGCAGGAAAATAAAATTACCAGAGTAGGTGGGGAAAAAGAATTAAAAGTGAATGTGCGTGTGGTTGCTGCAACAAATAAAGATCTGCAAAAGGAAATTGCTGCCGGAAATTTCCGAGAAGATCTTTATCATCGTTTAAGTGTTATCCTTATTCATGTGCCTTCATTGAATGAACGGAAGGAAGATATTCCATTGTTAGCTGAACATTTTTTGAAAATGATATGTGAGGATCATAATATGCCTAATAAAAGTTTTTCCAAAGAAGCGATCAAAGAATTGCAAAAAATAAACTGGACGGGGAATATCAGAGAGTTTAGAAATGTTGTGGAACGTTTAATTATATTGTGCGATAAAATAATTACGGATAAAGATGTGATCGCTTATGCAAGACCTTTAAAGAGTTAAAAAGAATTTTTTTAAACCTATTTTAATTTTATCACATAAATATAGGGGAACAATTTTCCTGTTGCAAACATCCTGTCAGTAGCAGGATCATAAGCTATTCCATTCAAAACATCTGCATCCGGATTTTTTGTATGTGCCTCTTCTGATAAGGAGGAAAAATCTAAAACACCAACTACTTTTCCACTGTTAATGTCAATTTTTACTACATAGTTTTTGGTCCAGATGTTTGCATAGATATACCCTTTTATGAATTCCAATTCATTTAAATAATCTTCAGCATAACCTGCATTTGTAACATTAATTGTTTTGGTAACTTTTAATGTGTTAGGGTCCATATACGTTAATATGTTTGTTCCATCACTCATTATGATTGACGTTCCATCAGTTGTCATGCCCCATCCTTCTTTGTTTTTGTAACTGAATTGTCCTATTTGTTTATATGTTTTAGTATCATAAATAAATCCAATTTGATTTTTATATGTTAGTTGGTAGATCTTATCATTTATAATTATTATTCCTTCTCCAAAATATTTTTTATCCAATTCAGCCTTTTTATTAATTGAACCTGTCACAGTATCAATGATCCCAAAAACAGATTTAGTGTCAGGAAGATTTTCTGGAGATCCTGTACTTTCAAAAAGTTGATTCTTATGAAATAAAAGTCCTTCAGTAAATGAAGTGAGCGAATGTGGAATCTTACCGATTATTTCATAGTCAAGGGTCTGAACTAATTCTTCTTTTTTAGGAGTTACGGTTTCTACATCACTTTTTTTAGGTTCTGTGGAACAAGAATAGACTAGCGTCAGTAAAAATAGGATTGGTAATATTTTTTTCATTTGTATCTATAAACTTTTATTTAATAGTAAATCACTTTCGATCAATTTTTCTAAGTAAGGGTCATATACAACTTGTTTTAATAAATTGATATGCCCCATATGATGACAATCTGTTCCAACAAAAGAGATCATGTTTTTATCGATCATTTGTTCAGCTATTTTTTTTGTGGAAGGTGAATAATAGCCGGTCAATGAATTTATATTCAGCTGAAGCAAAACTCCCTTATCGATAAAGGTTTCATATTTATCAAAGTCATTATGCCAGAAATTATATCTTTCAGGATGGGCCAAAACTGGTTTGTAGCCTAGGAGTTGCATTTTGAAAATAATATGAAATAAATTATCTGGAGGATTCATATAGGATATTTCAAATAATAAATATTTGTTTCCAAATGTCAATAATGGACCTTCGTCTAATTTTCTTTCAAGGTCGTAATCTAAGTAATATTCAGAAGCCGCTTTGAATTCAATAGGTATGTTTACTTCCTTTAAAGCTTGTTTTACATTTTCTGCACCATTTAAAATTATTTCAGATGTGTTCCGGTAATAATCACTCATAGTATGAGGAGTAGTGATTATTTTTTTATATCCCAGAGTATGCATTTCAGTAAGCATTTCAATACTTTCTTCTATTGTTTTAGCGCCATCATCGATTCCAGGTATAAAATGAGAATGTATGTCACAGCCTAATACAGAAAGGTCAATCGGAGTATTAAGCCTTTTTTGTTTTTTACTGAATATATTAAATAGTCCCATGGTGAATTTTTCATCCCCATGCCCCCTTCAAAGGGGGACAAGCTTCATAATAAAATTATTTCGTTTTAAACCAATCTAACGTGTGTTTTAGCCCCTCTTCAATTTTTACTTTAGGTTGATATTTTAACAATGTTTCAGCTTTTGAAATATCAGCCAAGGAATCGCGGACATCTCCAGCTCGTTCTGCTCTGTATAATTGTTTGATATTTGTTCCAATTAATTTTTTTAAAATTTCAATTAATTGGTTTAATGAAATGCGTTCACCAACTGCTATGTTAAAAATAGCACCTTCTGTTTTTATGTTTTGTTCAAACATTGCTTTTATATTTGCTTGAACAGCATTTGCGACAAATGTAAAGTCGCGTGTTTGTTCGCCATCACCGTTAAGTGAAGGTGATTGATTGTTTAAAAGAGCATTTATAAATAACGGGATAGCTGCGGCATATTCGCCTTGTGGGTTTTGACGCGGTCCAAAAATATTAAAATACCGCAATCCGATTATTTCCATATTATATGTTTTAGCAAAAATTTCTCCATACAATTCATTTGTCATTTTTGAAACTGCATAGGGAGAAAGTTGCTTCCCAATCACGTTTTCTACTTTAGGCAAAATTTGACTGTCCCCATAAACGGATGAAGAACTTGCGTAAACAATGCGTTTCACTTTTGCGTCTCTTGCAGCGATCAATATATTTATAAATCCTGTAGCGTTTACATTGTGTGTTGCAATAGGGTTTTGGATTGAGCGAGGCACAGATCCTAAAGCTGCTTGATGAAAAACGTGATCAATACCTATACAAGATTTGTGACAATCCTCGATGTTACATATATCACCTTTAATAAAAGTAAAATTTGAAAGAGAAAGATAAGGCTCTATATTTTCTTCGAATCCAGTTGCTAAATTATCAAGTATTACAACTTTTTTTGCGTTATGTTTTATAAGATATTCGACTATATTCGAACCAATAAACCCTGCACCACCAGTTACTAAAAAAGTCTTGGATGAAATATCATTTGTATGAAATGGAAGGCTATACATATCTGGAATGATTGTGAAGTTGTTAAGTTCAATGTTTTTGAGCTTAAAAAAATAGTGTAATTAAGTTAAATTACCGTTTAGTATATTGTTCTTCGTAATATTTTTTGTATGCACCGGAAGTTACATTTGTCAGCCATTCTTCATTGGAGAGATACCAGTCAACAGTTTTTTCTAATCCTTCTTCAAATTGTAAAGATGGAACCCATCCCAATTCTTTCTGAAGCTTAGTGGAATCAATTGCGTAACGCAAGTCATGTCCTGCTCTGTCTTTTACAAAAGTGATCAGTTTTGCTGATTCCCCTTCATCTCGGTTTAATTTTTTATCCATGATTTTGCATAATATTTTTATCAGATCAATGTTTGTCCATTCATTGTGCCCACCTATATTATAGGTTGTTCCTGTTTTTGCATTGTGAAAGATGACGTCAATAGCTCGTGCATGATCTTCTACATATAACCAATCTCGGATGTTTTCTCCCTTTCCATAAATAGGAATTGGTTTATTGTTTTTTATATTATGAATTGAAAGGGGAATTAGTTTTTCTGGAAAATGGTGACTACCATAATTGTTGGAGCAATTAGAAATAATAACATTCATTCCGTAGGTGTCGTGGTAAGCTCTTACAAAATGGTCTGAGCTGGCTTTAGAAGCAGAATACGGACTGTGTGGGTCGTATGAAGTTGTTTCAGTGAACATTCCTGTTTCACCTAAAGTACCATATACTTCATCGGTTGAAACATGGTAAAAGCGATGCGCTGAAAAGTTGTCTTTCCATTCGTTCTTCGCAGCATTCAAAAGATTTACAGTTCCAATAACATTTGTCATTACAAATTCTAATGGATTGCTGATGCTTCTGTCTACGTGGCTTTCGGCAGCTAAATGTATTACGCTATCAAATTTATGTAAAGAAAATAATTCATTTATAAATGCGGCATCAACAATATCACCTTTTACGAATGAATAGTTTGGCTTATTTTCAATGTCTTTAATATTGTTCAGATTTCCTGCATACGTCAGTTTATCCAGATTTACAATTTGATAATCCGGATATTTATTTACAAATAGCCGAACAACGTGTGAGCCTATAAATCCTGCTCCTCCTGTAATTAAAATTTTTTTCATAATATTTGTCTTGGGAAAATGTTTTAATTATTTTTATAGACTCCAGTATGTTAAGTTTTTGATTTTGCCTTTTAAAATGCCTTTTACATCTACCAATATTCCTCCGTCAGAGAGTAATGATTTGTAATATGCTTCATCAAGTCCAAGATACTCTCTGTGGTTTACGGCGACAACAACTGCATCGTACCCTTTCCCAATTTCTTTTGTCAATTCAAAACCGTATTCGTCATTTAGTTCATCTGAATCCGCGTATGGATCAACAACATCCACTTTTACTCCAAAAGATTTAAATTCTTTTATTACATCCGACACTTTTGAATTACGAACGTCACTTACGTTTTCTTTAAATGTAGCCCCCATTACTAAAACGCGGGATTCTGTTAAATTCTTTTTTGCGGCAATTATTTTTTTTACAGTTTGTTTGGCGACATAAAACCCCATTGAGTCATTAACATATCGGCCCGAATTTATTACTCGTGCATGATATCCCAATGCTTCTGCTTTGTATGTTAAATAATATGGGTCAACACCGATACAATGTCCGCCAACTAGACCTGGGGAAAATTTTAAGAAATTCCATTTTGTTCCGGCAGCCTCTAAAACATCGTATGTGTTTATTCCGATGCGGCTGAAAATAATTGATAATTCATTCATCAAAGCAATGTTGACATCACGTTGTGTGTTTTCAATAATCTTAGCAGCTTCAGCCACTTTGATGGATGACGCTTTATGAATGCCGGGTTCAACAATTATTTTATAAGTTTCTGCAATCACTTCCAATGATTCTTCATCGCAACCTGAAACAACTTTTAATATCTTCGTAATCGTATGTTCTTTATCACCCGGGTTAATTCGTTCAGGAGAGTAGCCAACTTTAAAATCAGTTTTGAATATTAATCCCGATATTTCTTCTAAAACAGGAATACAATCTTCTACGGTACATCACGGATAAACGGT
>JAPLDC010000183.1 GCA_026391935.1 Bacteroidota bacterium
TTTTTTTATTCTTCCTGAATCATTAAAAAAGGAAAACCGTAGAGAATTTAATATGAAACGAGCCAACCCGTTTGGCGCTTTTGTACATTTAAAAAAGAAAAAATCAATACGATTACTCCTTATTGCATTATTTTTCCTTTTTCTTGCCGGGCAGGTAATGCCTTCTGTTTGGCCATTTTATACAAAATATCTATTCAAATGGACCGACCTTGAAATTGGTTATTCCTTGGCTTTTGTAGGAGTAATGGTAGCAGTAGTAAAAGGAGGATTGATCAGGTGGACACAGAAGGAATTTGGCCCCATTGGCTCGGTATATATTGGTTTGGTATTTTATATAATAGGTTTGAGTTTATTCACTTTTGCTAACCAGCCTTGGATGCTATATGCGTTCACACTTGTATATTGTTTAGGAGGGATAGCTCCTCCTTCCCTTCAGGGAATAATCTCCGGAAGAATGCCCGCCAATGAGCAAGGAGAGTTACAGGGTATTATCACTTCACTGATCAGTTTATCTAATATTATATCTCCGCTGATTATGACCCATCTTTTCTACTTTTATACTACAGAAAGGTCTGTAATTCATTTTCCCGGTGCGCCTTTTGCAGCAGCAGCAGTCCTTGTTTTTTTAGGTTTTTTCCTTTGTATCCTAGAATTGAGAGATTCTCATCACGAATAATGCTAAATTCCATTAAATGTTAAAGTTTTGTAAATATGAATAATGTCATGTTTTTCAAAAGATATCTTTATTACATTCGTATCGTTTAAATTTTAAAAAATCCCAACTATGAAAAAACTATTACTCTCTATTGTCACCTTTACATTGGTTACAAATCTTTCAACATCTCTGATTGCACAAACTGCAGGTACATTGACGTTCCATTTTACAGAAGTTTCCCATGGAACAGCAACATATAATGGAAATGCTCAACACGTTTTAGCTGTTTGGATCCAGAATGCTGCAGGTACATTTATTAAAACAAAGAACCGCTACGTTGGTAGTGGAACAAAAGACCATTTACCTACATGGGCTGTTAATTCAGGTGGAACTGCTTCTAATGCTACTTCTGCTGCTTGCAATGTTACAGATGCAACAACAGGTGCAACTTTAGCTTCATGGACAACAAAAACAATCGTTTGGGATGGTAAAACAGGTCCAATGGCAACTGCAACAATCGTTCCTGATGGAACTTATAAAATAACATTGCAATCAACTTGGGATCATGGATCTGCTGGAACAGTTACTAGTTCTTTCACATTTGTAAAAGGACCTGCAGCAGATCATCAAACACCTGCAACAACTGCAAATTTTTCAGGTATGACCTTAGATTGGGTTCCTACTCCATCTGGTATCAATGATGTTGTTGCAGATAACCAAGAAATTAATGTTTATCCAAATCCAACAAATGGTATGTTTAATGTTGACTTCCAAAAGGCAAGTAGCATCAAAGTGGTAAATGTTTTAGGTGCTGTAATTTTTGAAGAAAAAGTTGAACAAGCTTCATCAGGAACAAAAAGTATCGACCTTACAAATTTTGCAAACGGAATTTATTTTATCTATGTTTATGATGGTGAGAAATTCACAAATCGTAAATTGATCTTGAATAAATAATAGTTCTATTTATTTTGAAAAAAGCATTCTTCATTGAAGAATGCTTTTTTTTATTCCTCCGTTTCTGCTAATATTGATTTTAGCCCGGGTGTTTCATAAACCTGATAATTTCCTTTATCGTCAGAGTAGATCAAATAAGCTTGCAATTCGGTGTGAACCTTCAAAAACTCTTTAGCTTTTTCTAAGCCCATTACTAAAATCCCTGTCGCATTAGCATCGGAGGTAATACATTCTTTTGCAAATACCGATGCGCTTAATAAATTGTTTTTAGTTGGATATCCTGTTTTTGGATCTAAATGATGAGCGTATTTTACTCCATCTTCAATAATAAATCTTCTGTAATTTCCAGATGTGGATACGGCGAGGTTTTCAAGTTTTACTGTTGCTTTAAATGGATTTTCAGATACTTTATTGTCAATTGGCTTTTCGATACCTATTGTCCAGTAATCACCATTTGTTTTTTTACCTTTTGCAAATACTTCGCCACCAATCTCAACAATATAGGATGTAATGTTTTTTGAATTTAAAAATGCTGAGACCACATCAACAGAATAACCTTGAGCAAATGCGTTAAAATCCAGGGCAACGCGAGGATCTTTTTTAATTACAGTTTTTCCTTTTAACTCGATTAAATTAAAACCGACAAAAGGTAAAATACTGTCAATGACCGACTTTTCAATTTTTTGCTTTTTCCCCGGTCCGAAGCCCCAAGCATTAACGAGTGGATAAACAGTTGGATCAAAAGCGCCGTCTGTATTTTTCCATACTTCTTTCGCTTTATTAAAACAGTCAATAAAGTATTTATCCACCTTTACATTTTTTTCATTTGAATTTATCCTTGAAATAATAGAGGTAGGAAGATAAGTAGAAACAGATTTGTCAAAATCAGACAGGATCTTTTCAATTTGAGGTTTAAAATCTCTGTTCTTCGTATCAAAATACGTGATATGATAAGTGGATCCTTGAGCGTAACCTTCAATTTTTACAGGCTCTTGCTGTGAAAAAATTAATCCTTTTGAAAAAAGTATCAAGGTTGTCGTGTAAAAAATATTTTTCATAAGCGCTTTATTGTTATACATTTTTATTGAGATGTAAAGGTATATTTTTTTCGGATAAATTTGTTGAATCTCAGCAAATGGCTTTCAGAAAAAAACATGTAACATACACTAACCACTTCAAATTTGCTGTGGTGATTTATCACGGGAAAAGGCTAAATTTATTCCCTGGATAAATAAAAAAGAATCATCTCATTAGTGCCTTCTCAAACAGAATTATTGTTTGAGCTGGGTTTAAAGGAGGAAGTGGTGGGAATTACAAATTTTTGTGTTCATCCCGAAGAATGGTATAGAACAAAAACGAGGGTCGGAGGAACAAAAAAAATTGATCTGGAAAAAATAAAAGCCCTGAAACCTGATTTGATAATTGGAAACAAAGAAGAGAATGATCAATTTCAGATCGAAGAATTAATGAAGGACTACAAAGTATGGATGAGCGATATTTATACGTTGAAAGATGCATTAAATATGATCTTAAGTTTGGGAATGGTTTTGGATAAACACAAAGAAGCAACAAACATTAAACTTCAAATAGAATCAGATTTTAAACATTTCATTCCGCTAGAATATTTATCGGACCGTGGTTTGGAAAGCAATCAGAGGTACTGGCAAAAGGTCGCCTATTTTATTTGGAATGATCCTTATATGGTAGCGGGCAACAATACCTTTATAAATGAAATGTTAAAAACTTGCGGACTACAAAATGTTTTTAATGCAGACCGTTACCCTGAGGTGAATGTCACTCAAATTAAATCAGCTGCTCCTGAAATAATTTTTCTCTCATCTGAGCCATTTCCTTTTAAAGAAAAACAGGTCTTGGAGTTTCAAAGAATGTGCCCAGATGCAATAGTGTTGGTTGTTGACGGAGAGATCTTCTCCTGGTATGGTTCCCGATTATTAAAGGCTACAACCTATTTTAAGCAACTAATTGAGAAAATTTCGTCTCATTAAATGGATGCCTAAATTAATTCAACTTGATTTTATCTCTGCTTCTTAAGGTGTATTCAGAGTTTGCCGAGGAGAGTGGAAACCAATGCGTTTGTTTCGATAGACTAAATATGGTTATTCACAGTATGGTTGTTTTAATTAGCAAAGGGAATTTTCGAAAAAATGATTCATTCAATAGTAGTATTTAACTTTCTAATTATGAAGAATTGAATTATAATGGAATGTTTTTTATTACTAGATTTGCATGGCAACAAAAAAAATATGACATTTTTTAGATATACACTACCCATCATTTCTGTATTTGTGTTGCAATTCTTTTTTCCGGATTTTGCTCAAGCACAAAAAGTAGGTGTCGTTTTAAGCGGTGGCGCCTCCAGTGGAATTTCTCATATTGGCGTTTTAAAAGCCTTAGAGGATAATAATATTCCAATCGATTATATTACAGGAACCTCTATGGGTGCATTGGTTGGTTCGATGTATGCAATGGGCTATTCTCCAAAACAAATAGAAGAGTTTGTTAAAACAGATCGTTTCAAAGAATGGTCGGAAGGAATTGTGGATCAAAAATATGCTTATTATTTTAAACGTACAGATGACAATGCTTCATGGGTAACATTTAAGTTATCACTTGATTCGGCTTTTGTTTCTACACTGCCAACAAATTTAATTTCTCCCGTTGCCATGGATTTCGGGGTCATGGAATTGGCCGGTGGGCCGGCAGCGGTTGCAAACTATAATTTTGATAGTTTATTTGTTCCATTTCGTTGCGTGGCTTCCGACATCGAAAAAAAAGAATCTGTTGTATTTAGGAAAGGGGATTTGGCTGAAGCTTTGCGGGCAACCATGTCGTACCCGTTTTATATTAAACCTATTTTAGTGGATGGTAAATTATTATTTGATGGGGGCTTGTATAATAATTTCCCTTCCAATGTAATGTATACCGATTTTTTTCCTGATTTTATGATCGGTAGTAATGTGAGTGGAAACAATCCTCCACCGGATGAAGATAATTTATTGTCGCAGATAAAAACCATGCTTCAAAGTAAATCCAATTACGACATTCCATGTGAAGGTGGAGTAATTATTGAACCCAAAACAGATGTAGGTTTGTTTGATTTTGGTGATCTTCAACCATTGATCGATAGTGGA
>JAPLDC010000523.1 GCA_026391935.1 Bacteroidota bacterium
TTTAAAGTGTCATTTCCAAGGGTTATGATTCCACCCTGAATATATTGTTGATTTTTTTGTATTTGACAAAAAACCGTTTGTTTGACAGATAATAGTAAAAGGAACACTGAGAATAAAATACGTTGGAATTTAAATGGAGAATTCATAGCATCCAAAAGTTAATTTGAAAAAAATTCACGTTAAGGTAAATTATTTCTAAGCTTTATGAAATGACCAAGTTCATTCTCGGGATTGAAAATCACGACACCCCGATAAATACAGTATCTTTGTAGCTTAATTTTATGCAAAATGATACAAAAAGTGCTGGAGAATTTTAAAATTGCTTCATTAAATGAAATGCAATTGGCTGCGATCGAGGCTGCAAAAAAATCAAATGATATTGTTTTATTATCTCCGACAGGGTCAGGTAAAACATTGGGTTTTTTGCTTCCAATTTTAAATGTTTTGGATAAAAGTAAAGATGGTGTTCAGGTATTGATAATTGTGCCTTCCAGAGAATTGGCAATTCAGATTGAGCAAGTATTTAAACAAATGCAAACTGGTTTTAAAGTGAACTGTTGTTATGGTGGTCATTCCACACGAACAGAAAAACATAATCTGGAGGAAGCCCCTTCGGTGCTGATCGGAACTCCTGGCCGATTAGCGTTTCATATTCGAAATAAGAATATTAATACCTCTACCATAACAACATTGGTATTGGATGAATTTGACAAGGCCTTGGAATTTGGTTTTCAAGAGGACATGTCCTTTATAATTTATTATTTGAAGAATCTGCAGAAGCGAATTCTTACTTCGGCAACAAAAATGAATTCGATTCCTGAATTTACAGGCATTAAGGATGCTGTTGAATTAAATTATTTGAGCAAAACACCTGTAAAAGCAGAGGGTTTAAAATTAAAAATTGTTCAGGCACAAACAAGAGATAAAATAGATGCATTGTTTTCTTTGATCTGTAAATTGGGAAATACTGCTACACTCGTTTTTTGTAATCACAGAGATGCTGTTGATAGAATTAGCGATCTGTTATCTCAAAAGGGATTATTCCATGGGACATTTCATGGTAAAATGGAGCAGGAGGACAGGGAGAGGGCATTGATAAAATTCAGAAATGGAACAAATCAAATTCTGATAACGACTGATCTGGCATCACGCGGTTTGGATATTCCGGAGATACAAAACGTAATTCATTTTCAAATTCCACATACGGAAGATGTATTCATTCATCGTAATGGAAGAACGGCGCGAATGAATGCAAAAGGAACAGCGTATTTATTATTGGGAGAAGGTGAATTCGTTCCTCCATTTATTAAAGATACTCCCGGTTTGGAAACACTCCCTGCCGAAAATAAGATCCCTGAAAATACGCCTTGGTGCACACTTTATATAGCAGCTGGGAAAAAGGATAAGATCAATAAAATGGATATTGTAGGAATGCTTTTACAAAAAGGAAAGTTACAAAAGGAGGAATTAGGTTTGATAGAAGTGCTGGACTTTTCTTCCTATGCAGCTGTCAATCGTACTAAAATTGATTCATTACTTAATTTGATAAAGGATGAAAAGATTAAGGGAAGAAAAATAAAGATGGAGGTTTCGAAATAATTTTTATTCTTCGATATCACCGATAACAGATGCCTCTTCTGTTTTACTGGAGGATGCAACTAATTTATTAATGGTAGCAATTTCTTCATTTGTCAGGTATCTCCAGGCGCCTGAATTTATTCCGTTCAAATTAATATTCATAATTCTTGTTCGCTG
>JAPLDC010000266.1 GCA_026391935.1 Bacteroidota bacterium
GATCGCCTCTTTCTCAAAATCTCGACAACAGGTGCAAGGTATGTCAACATTGATAGTACTCGTTATGAGTTGTCTTGGTGGTAGTATGATTCCTTCTTTTATTATGCCTTTATTTATGCAAAAAGTTGCTGTTTTTACAGTTAACTATTGGGGTATACAAGGGTTTTACGATATCTTTTGGAGGATGCTTCCTATTACTGATCTTACTTTCCTTTCACGGATTCTTGTCTTGCTGCTGATTGGAACAGTATTAAATTTTATTGCATTGCAAATGTTCAAAAAGAATATTTTAAAGATTGCCTAATATTGTCTTTAGCTCAGGACAAATATTATTTATGGTAGTAAGCTACAATGAAAAAGATACTTTTTAAAATAGTACTGATTTTATTCGCTCTATTTGAAATTAGATAATTGCCATAAAAATGCCTTGTTTTTCTGGAAGTACATTGTTTAAAATAGATTTATAGTTTTGATGCTTATTCATACAGTTCTATCTTTTTGTAATTTCATTTTTTTTCATATCTTTAGAATGATTTTTAATAATAAGCATTTTGTCATTGAAAATCAGTAATTATTTTTATCAACTTTGTTTGAAATATTGAGCAACAAATAGTGTGATTACTTGTTTTTCCCAACGAGCATAGTTATTTACATAAATTTTAATTGGATCTTAATATATTTTATTCAATTAATTTCCTTTATCTCTTAAAATCCATTTTGTAAAATTTTATTTAAACTATTTTTAAAAACGAAAACATGAAAAAAAAATTACGAATTATTGCTTTTATGGCTTTGATTTTTACTGCACCTGCAGCACAAGCTCAACTGATTAACCCCGGTTTTGAAACTTGGTCAAACGACTTTCTCGTGCCATCGTCAATGAACCCTAATTCTGGCAGTGGAACATATGGTTGGTGGGATTATAACTGTTTTAATTATTCTGTAATAGGAAGTAGTCCAATTTCTGTTACCAGATGTACCGATACCGTTCACGGAGGAACATATTCTGCCCGACTTCAAACGAGAGTTTATACTCCGACTTCTTGGGCTTATTATTCAAACTGGGGTACTCCCTTTATTGGTCATCCATATGATGATACATTAGGGATTTTATTTAACGGAAATGTAAATGAAACAGCAGTTTCCTATAAACCAGGCATTCCTTTCACTCAAAGGATCACGGAATTTAAATTCTATTATCAATACAAGCCTAGATTGGGTGATACTGCTGAATGCCGCGTATTGTTATTGAAGTCAGGAGCACCAGTTGCAGGTGGTGTATTTAAAACAGACGTTGCTACCGGTATTTCTGGCTGGCAACAAGCCACTATTTCCATGGTATACGTGAGTGGGCTAACCCCGGATACGATGTATGTTTTGTTTAGTTCTTCTTCTTTAGATAAAAACCCTAGAGCAGGAAGTGTTTTGTGGCTTGATGATGTTAGTGTTACACTTCCAACAGGAATTGATCAACCACTATATCCTGAAAGTGATTTGGAAATATTTCCTAATCCATCGAATGGTATATTCACTATCCGCAAACAGACTTTAAGTAACGATGAAAATACTATCGAAATATACAATGCACTTGGAGCTAAAATTTATTCTACCGTTAAGGCCAAACAATCATCATACGATATCGACATTTCTGCCTTTCCAAAAGGAATTTATTTTGTGAAATTTAATGATGGGGAAATAAATCATGATCAGAAGATAATAGTTAAGTAAACTTTTTATTTATTTCTGTAATGAAAAAAAACTAAAATATAATAGGCAAGGTCGTAAATGATTTTGCCTGTTTTTTTAAAACTATTTCAATTATTAATTCCAGATCGTCTATTCATATTTTTAAATAAAGACAATTGCCACAAGAAGATCATTTAAAAAAACAGATAGATCAATTAGGACGTGTACTTGGGAAAATACTCGCTGACTTGATTGGCCATA
>JAPLDC010000517.1 GCA_026391935.1 Bacteroidota bacterium
GAGCATATTTTATTATTATTTGACTGCAAGTTAATGAAAAAACAATCGAAAATAAATGTGTCATGTTTCTTATTAACGTTTTTGTATTAGATGTTGTAATGATTTTAATATCAAATAATTAATGATGTTTATTTTAATTTAAAGTTTGCTAATATCCCATCTCTCGAACCTTAAAAAAATAATAACTATTTTCGTAGTATGCTTTCTCAACGACAATTATTTTTAGATCATATAGCACAAACAAGTGAAACTCCTTTGGCCTTGGAAATTGAAAAGGCAGAGGGCGTTTATTTATTTGATAGCTCCGGCAAACGTTACCTCGATCTTATCTCTGGTATTTCAGTAAGTAATATCGGACACCGGCATCCAAAAGTTGTGAATGCAATAAAAGAACAGGTTGATAAATACATGCACCTGATGGTGTACGGAGAATATATTCAGAGTCCGCAAGTAAAATTAGCAAAGCATTTAGCGGACAATCTCCCGAAGAATTTAAGTTCTGTTTATTTTGTGAATTCGGGTAGCGAAGCCATCGAAGGTGCAATGAAACTTGCGAAGCGATTTTCTGGAAGGACAGAGATCATCTCTTTCAGGAATGGCTATCACGGCAGTACACAGGGCAGTTTAAGTATCATGGGAAACGAGGAATTTAAAAATGCCTTTCGTCCTTTGATACCTGATACCAAACAAATAGAATTCAATTCTATTCAGGATCTCTCACAAATAACAGAGAGAACGGCTTGTGTAATTGTTGAAACAATACAGGGTGAAGCCGGAGCTATTGTTCCACAAAATGATTTTCTGAAAAAATTGAGTGCTCGATGTAAGTCAGTGGGAGCGATGCTTGTAGCCGATGAGATACAGTGCGGTTTTGGAAGAACAGGGAAATTATTCGCTTTTGAGCAGTATGATTTTGTTCCTGATATTTTATGTTTGGCCAAAGGAATGGGCGGAGGCATGCCGATAGGCGCATTTATATCTTCTAAAGAAATTATGAATTCACTTACCAATAATCCGATATTGGGACATATTACAACTTTTGGCGGACATCCGGTTTGTTGCGCTGCAGCAGATGCCACGTTAAGCGTTTTGCTGGAAGAGAAATTGATTGATGGTGTAGAAGCGAAAGAAATATTATTCAGGACCTTATTAAAGCATCCTAAAATAAGATCTATAAACGGAAAAGGATTGTTGCTAGCTATTGAATTCGATAGTTATGAGCAAAACAAAAATATAATCGATACCTGTATCCAAAACGGAGTGATTGCCGATTGGTTTCTGTTCAATTCAAACTCTATGCGGATAGCTCCGCCACTTACCATTACATCTGAAGAAGTACGATCGGCCTGTGCAATCATCCTTTCTGCCATCGAAGGAACAAATTAACATTGTTTACCATTTCGGAGTATTTTTTGGCATTAACCTTGTTATATCAATTACAAATTGTTAAAAAAATAATGTCATGAAATACTTAGTATTCACGAATCCATTAAAAAAGAAAAACGCCATGAGTAAAAAAGTAAGTTTATTGATCGCCGGCATCGCACTAATTTCAAGTGTATCTATCGCGCAAGACAAAGCAAAAGTGAAAACAACCCAAGAGCCTGTAAAAGTTGCTCCTGCTGTGAAAACGGAGCCTGTTGTGAAAGATGAAAAGGTTGCGCCAACTGCAAGACATGATGCGGCACCTCAAACAACAACTGCAACAGCAACAGCACCTGTAGCTGCAACACCGGCAAAAACCTCTTCTGTTAACAGATCAAAAATGAAAAGAGTGCCGGTAAAAGCAACAAAAGCAGAAGCGGTTCCTGTTAAGGCAGATAAATAGAATTGTTTGTTTTTGATTAAAATTTTCAAGGAGTCCCATGTGAACAACATGGGATTTTTTGAAATTAATAATTACCGATAGATAGTAAAACAAGTGTGCAGGCTTCTACAGGTTCTATATTATTCTTTTGAAGCAAATTTTCAAACTCCATATTTTCAGTACCCGGATTAAAGATCACTCGCTTTGGTTTCAATTCGATAATATAATCGTACCATTCAGGCTGATTCTTCGGTCCGACATAAAGCGTCACTGTATCAACATCTTTTATTTCAGGTTTTCCTAAAAGAATTTTAAGGCCATTTATTTCTCCTTCTTTTATACCAACCGGAATAGTTTCATGTGCATGCATCTGCAAGGCAATAGTAGCTTTGTAAGCATAACGCTCCGGGTTGGTTGAAGCTCCGATCACGATCGTTTTTTTATTCATCTTAATCCGTTTCTAAGTAATCCAGATCTTTCCCATAACTTTCTTCAAGGAAGAATACAGCGATTAGCGCCAATATTATTACAACAGCACCAACAATCATTGATGATTGAATAATTCCCATTCCCTCTGTCATATATTTCCACCACATTAACATAGGTACGGTGGCACCTCTCACAAAATTGGGAATGGTAGTAGTTGCCGTTGACCGGATATTTGTTCCGAACTGTTCTGATGCAACTGTGATGAATACTGCCCAATAGCCCTGAGCAAGTCCAAGTAAGAAAATAATAAAATAAAATAATTCAGGAGAATAACCGCTCGCAGAAAAATACCATGCACATAAAAAGGATAAAGAAATGATCGCTATCCACAATGCTTTTTTTCTTGATTTTAATTTCTGACTAATGAATCCGGTTACTACACTTCCAAGTGCTGCACCTATATAATGGTACATAATGGATTTTCCGGGACTCACAGCTGCCGTGATACCCAAGGCTTCACCAAATTCTTTTGAAAAAGTAACGAGAATGCCGATTGTGAACCAAACAGGGATACCAACAAATATCGAAGAAATATATTTTATGAATTTTTTCTTGTTCTTTAACAGACTCAGAAAATCGCCACGTCTTGCTGTTGTTTCTTTTACTTTATCAAACATTCCTGATTCATGGATATAAACACGGAGTCCGAGTAGCATTAATCCTAAAACGCCTCCCACCCAAAACGCTTCTCTCCACCCCCATTCTGAAACTAAAAATGCCAATGCAGCGCCGACAATCCCTATTCCTGAAACGATGCTGGTTCCCCATCCGCGCGTTTCTTTGGTCATTACTTCTGAAACAAGAGTGATACCGATACCTAATTCACCGGCCAAACCAAAACCTGCAATGATCCTTAGTACTGCATATTGATTGAGCGTATGAACGAATCCATTGGCAATATTGGCAAGCGAATACAATAAGATGGTTAGAAAAAGAGTGGACAGGCGTCCTTTTTTATCGCCTAACATTCCCCAAACAATACCTCCCAGAAGCATCCCGATCATTTGCATATTCAAAAGGTAAACTCCCGAATTATTGATCTGGTCTGCAGCAACTCCGATCGCCTGCAGACTAGGAACTCTGACGATACTGAAAAGTATCAGATCATAAATGTCGACAAAATAACCAAGTGCAGCTACAATAACCACAATGTTCAATGGATTAGTATGACCTTGTTTAAGCATATAATTGTTTTTTTGATAAAGATAGTAAAGTATACAAAATAAAAAAATCTTTGGATTGTTATTGGCATTCATCAATAATGATAATTTGTAATTAAGGAGCTCAATATCTGTGAAAGCAAAAGATGCAGAAGAAATTATAATTTACTTGCCCGGCTAAATGGTTATAATATAAAATAACTTATACTTTTGTGGACCAAAGGAAAAATGTGATTCATTGGTTTATATAATTCAATCAATTAAAATTAAAAATTATAGATATGTCGATCAACCAAGAACTAAAAAATAGAAATCAAGAGCTGTGCGAATTATGTAACGAAGAAAATGCTACTATCGAATATACTGTCAGTCCGAAGAATGATGATTCAATAGCAAATCAAGTGGCGCTTTGCAATACGTGTTTTAATGCTTTAGATAGCAAAGAAGATAGTTTTCACTGGCGTTGTGTAGAAGGTAGTATCTGGAATCAGGAACCGAGTGTACAAGCTTTAAGTTATAGAATACTTTATAATCTGAAGGAAGAGGCTTGGGCGAGTGATCTTATCAGTTCTGTGGATCTGGATGAGAATACGATCCAGTGGGCTTTAAGCGCCTATGAAAAGGCGGATGTGCATACGGATGCTTTTGGAAATATTCTTGAAAATGGGGATAACGTTGTGCTCACACAAGCACTCAATGTGAGAGGCACCAATTTTACTGCTTCAAAAGGTACAGTGGTTAAAAAGATCAAATTGGTTGCAGATAATGCTGAACATATTGAAGGTAAGATCAACGATCAGACAATTGTGATCCTTTGCAAATTTGTGAAGAAAGGATAGGATATCCTTACAAAATCTTGAAACGAATATTTCCTCAACTTGAAATAAAGAATATTTCAAACAATAAAAAAAACGTAAGCGATCCGAATAGGCTGCTTACGTTTTTTTATAAATGGAATAAAATAGTTCCTGAAAAAATTATTGGAGAATCAGTTTTCCGAGATGCGCATTTGGGCTTTTATCTATTATCCTATACATATAGATCCCTTTTTCCTTTTGCGATAGATCTATATTCAAAACAGGTTCATCCGAAAAAGTTTTACTTACTGATCTTCCTGTAAGATCAAAAATTTCAATGGTGCTTTCTCTATCCAAGCCACTAAAAATAAATAGTCCCTTACCGGGATTCGGTGATATTGAGACATGATTACGATCGTTTGTTGAAATACCCATTCCAACACAAGATTCTGACCATTTTGAAGTACTATCCTTCATGTAAGAGCCGGTTACTTCTTGTGCAATAGCATACCCGACACTATTTACACAAATAGAATCCAGTTTAGGATTTCCAAAACAATAGAAATAAGATAATAGGCTGTTTTTGGTTATATCTAAACTGGTAAGGCTATCACTTACACAAACTAATTCTTCCAAGGCAAGGTTGTTTGAAACATCTATGCCCGTTAAATTGTTGTTAGAACAATAAAATGCCTTTAAAGAAAGGTTGCTAGCCACATTGATATTTGTAAGTTGATTGGATGTGCAAAAAAACTGTTGCAGAAGTGTAGCACCGGAAACGTCAATTGTGCTTAGGCTATCAGAAACACAGTACAAGTCTGTCAAAGCAATATTGTTGGTCAGATCTAAATGAGTTATTGGATTTGTTCCAACATTTAAATATTGCAGATCAGGGTTATGACTAAGATCAAGTGAGTGAATCTGATTGTTGAAACAATTCAGGAAATTTAATTTGGTATTGCTGGTAAGGTCCAGTGCTTTTAATAATCCGATCAGTCCGCAGCATTCTCCTTCACAATTAAGGCCTTTAATATTGACAAAGTTTTCTATTCCTGAAAGTGTTTTTACATGCAAATGCCAAATGTCGATTGTATCACTATAACTAGAAGCTTCGAGCATCGATATAGACGTATCTGCATTTGTGTTGATCGCAGGGTTGCTGAGTAGGTAATTTCTGAATAGTGAGTCAATAATATATACATTCTGTGCTTTTGCGAAGCTCATTAGATTTATTAAAAGTGCTAACAGAAGTAGTTTTTTTCTCATATGATTTTTTTGACTTTAGTAAATATACTAAATGTTTTCTGGTCAAAAATCAATTTTTTATTAAGGAATCGGAATAAAACGGAAAGCCGGTTCATATTGGGCTTTCTGCTTTAAAGGGATTATTCGCTTCGCTCATGATCCCGGTCGGGGAGGCATAAACATAAATGTCCGGATGTTGCACATCCTATTCATTTTTAGTTTTCCTACTTATTCTCAAACTTCGTTTGGAAACGTCTGAATAAAGGGATTATTCGCTTCGCTCATGATCCCGGTCGGGGAGGCATAAACATAAATGTCCGGATGTTGCACATCCTATTCATTTTTAGTTTTCCTACTTATTCTCAAACTTCGTTTGGAAACGTCTGAAAACTAAAAATGTCCCGCAATAGCGGAACATTTATGTTTAGCGGAGAAATAGGGATTCGAACCCCAGGACCTGTTACAGTCAACAGTTTTCAAGACTGCCGCAATCGACCACTCTGCCATTTCTCCAGACGACAAAAATAGTATTTTTTTCTTTCTGTAAAATAAAAAGTGAAAAAATATATTTATTCATTAACTTTGCTCTACTTCCCCTTCACGTGTAAGTACACAAAAAACGTTTGTTCATGAAAAAGTACCTTATTATCTTGTTTTTATCTTTTGTAGCATTCACAAATGGCTTGATTGCATCAAACATTACTGCTTATTTAACGTATGCTACATTTAACACAATGACGAAAGGGCCATACCTCGAAACTTACCTTTCTGTAATTGGTAATTCCATGGTTTTTGTAAAAAATAAAAATGGAATGTTTCAGGGAGCAGTTGATATTTCTGTTGTTTTCAGCCAAAAGGGGGAAATAAAAAATGCTCAAAAATATTCCTTAAGCAGTCCGGAAATTGCTGACACATCCAAAGGAAGACCTAACTTTATTGACCAACAGCGATATGTTTTAGCAAATGGGACCTACGATCTTGAATTAACCATTGTTGATAAGAATAAACCTGTTGATAAACCTTTTGTGACAACCTTTCCGGTTGCCATTGATTTCCAGGATTCATTGGTAGGGATTTCTTCCATACAATTGCTTGAGTCTTATTCCAAATCCGTTACTCCAGGCATATTAACTAAGAGTGGTTATGATTTGGTGCCTTATGTTTCGACTTATTTCCCTGAGAATATAAGTCGGATAAAGTTTTACACTGAAATTTATCACACGAAAAAAACTATAGGTGAAGGAGAAAAATTATTAGTAAGCTATTATATTGAGTCATTTGAAAATAAAACAAGATTGAACGATTACAGCGGCTTTAATAAACAAGTTTCCAATGATGTGAATATTCTGCTCTCAGAATTTAATATTGAGTCGTTGCCTACTGGGAATTATAATTTAGTTGTGGAAGTAAGAGATAAAGAGAATAAGATTCTTGCAAAACAAAGCTGCTTCATTCAAAGGACTAATAAATTGGTAGCCTTAAATTTCGATGATATTAAAGCTCTTACGGTGAGTAATACCTTTGTAAGTACTTATAAAAACATTGATTCGTTGAATTATTATATTAAATCCTTACGTCCTATTTCCAGTACTTCAGAAGTTCAATTTTCTGAAAATCAAATAGGAAATAAAGAACTGGAATTGAAACAACAATATTTTTATAATTTTTGGAAATCGAGAAATGCCTTAAATCCAGAATTAGCTTGGCTGTTATATTATAAAGAGGTAATGAAAGTTAATAAGGAATTTAGTTCTTATGGATTGAAAGGATTTGATACAGACAGGGGAAGGGTTTATTTGCAATATGGACCGCCGGACCAACGGACAAAATATGATACAGAACCCAGTGCTTTGCCATACGAAATATGGGAATATTATTCTTTGGTTGACAAGACATTAGAATTATCCAATCCTGATAACCGCCAATCTAATAAAAAGTTTGTATTCTATAACCCCGATTTGGTAACGAACAAATATGTTCTGATTCATTCTGAGGCTCGTGGAGAAATAAATAATACCCGTTGGAAATTATTGATCTATAAAAGAGATACGCAATCAACTAATCTGGACGATGAAAGTGCTCCAAGCCATTATGGTGGCAATGCTGATGATAATTTTAAAAATCCACGTTAATATCCTCTGTTTGATTTATGAAGGTTGCAGTAGTAATTTTAAATTGGAATGGTAAAAATTTTCTCGAAAAATTTTTACCTTCTGTTTTTGCCTGTAATTCTCCCTATTCCGAGATTATCGTTGCTGACAATGCCTCAACGGATGATTCCATTTCTTTTTTGAAAAGCAATTATCCCCAGGTGCGCATCATTCAAAATTCTCAAAATGGCGGATTTGCAAAAGGATACAACGATGCATTAGAGCTTGTTGATGCAAAATATTATGTGTTGCTAAATTCTGATGTGGAGGTTACACCTGGTTGGATAGACGGAGTTATCAATTTAATGGATACAGATAAGTCTATTGCTGCATGTCAACCTAAAATAAAAGCTTACGACAATAAGAAAATGTTTGAATATGCTGGTGCTGCCGGTGGATTCATTGATAAATATGGCTATCCTTTCTGCAGGGGAAGAATCTTGGATACCCTGGAAGAAGACAATGGCCAATACGATGATGTTCGTGAAGTTTTTTGGGCTACAGGAGCTTGTTTATTTGTCAGAGCAGAATTGTACCATGGTGTAAAAGGCTTTGATGAAGATTTTTTTGCGCACATGGAGGAAATTGATCTGTGCTGGCGACTGAAGAACCTCGGATACAAGGTTATGTATTGCCCGAATTCAACTGTTTATCACGTTGGTGGTGGTACATTAAATAAAACCAGTTCAACAAAGACATTTTTGAATTTCAGAAACAATCTCGTTTTGCTTTGTAAAAATCATCCTCCGCAGTATTTTTTCATAAAGTTATTTTGGAGAATGATATTGGATGGAGTGGCAGGATTGAAGTTTTTGGTTTCAGGGCAGTTTTCCCATTTTTTTGCAGTGATCAAGGCGCATTTTAATTTTTACGGTTCTATAGGAAAAACACTAAGAAAAAGAAAAGCATTAAAAGCAAACATAAATACATATACCACCACAGCAGTTTATTTACACAGCATCGTTTCCGATTATTATGTCAGAGGTATGAAGACCTTTAAGGAAATTGATCTGAAAGACAGATTTTTATAGAATTACAAAAAACTTTCTACTGCCAATCGGTAGGAGTCCATTCCAAAACCGGAGATAGAACCTTTACATTTTGCAGCGATCAAGGAGGAATGTCTGAAGTCTTCTCTGGCAAAAACATTTGATATATGAACTTCGATAACAGGAGTTTTTATGGATGCTATCGCATCTCGTATAGCTACAGAAGTATGTGTATATCCCCC
>JAPLDC010000359.1 GCA_026391935.1 Bacteroidota bacterium
GAAGAAGATAAAATTAGAAAAGCTTTTGAAGCTAAGGACTGGAATGATATTAAAGCATCTGATTCATGGCAAATATTTAAGATCATGAGTGAATTTGTGGAGGGATTTGAAAAAATGAGTCGCATAGGTCCATGTGTTTCAGTTTTCGGTTCTGCTCGTACAAAAATCGACAATCCTTATTACAAATTAGCTGAGGAAATAGCCTTCAAGCTAACAAGAGAAGGATATGGTATTATAAGCGGAGGAGGACCAGGGATCATGGAAGCCGCAAATAAAGGAGCCAAGGCAGGCGGTGGAAAATCCGTTGGATTAAATATTGTTTTGCCTTTTGAACAAAGTTCAAATCCATTTGTTGATAATGATAAAAACATTTCTTTTGATTATTTTTTCGTTCGCAAAACAATTTTCTTAAAATATTCACAAGGATTTATTGCTATGCCGGGCGGTTTCGGAACATTAGACGAAATGTTCGAAGCTATAACATTGATCCAAACAAATAAAGTAGCCCACTTCCACATTATTTTAGTAGGAAAAAAATATTGGGAAGGATTATTACTGTGGATCAAACAAACAATGTTGCTGGAAGAACACAACATCAGTGAAAAAGACCTAGAATTATTCAAAGTTGTTGACACAGCTGATGAAGCCGTTGCCATAATTAATGAATTTTATTCGAAATATTTATTAAAACCGAATTTCTAATTCATGAAAAAAGGACTGCTCTTCCTTTTCTTTTTTATTCAAATCTCTATTTCTTTTTCACAAAATGGAATGGGATATTTTTATGATTATTCCAACCATTTTTTCGTCTTTGATAACGGAATTGAAAGGCAATTAGAGGGTGAGCCTGTTACGGAAATCAGAACCGGGAATAACTATATCACCTATACAGACTCCAAATTAAGTTTCATTTATTATTACAATGGTGAAAAACAAGTACTCGAAGAAAACATTCCCAATAAAGTTGTTGCAACTTCCACAGCCATCGTTTATAGGATGCAACAACGTTTGATGATCTGCGAAAAAGGAGAAAAAAAATTATTATCCCGCAATACCGACCTATTTGTTGCTAATGATTCTATAATTATTTGGCAAGCATTACCAAGTTTGGATTATATGTGTTATGAAGATGGAGAAATAAAAACAATCATCACCGCCACCAATTCCAGCGTGATCAATGACTATAAGGTGGGGAAAAACATTATGGTGTTCAATGATCTGAATTATAATTTAAAAATATATTTCAAAGGGAAAATATATGACACCGACAATACACGTATCAGCAAATATGAGTGTGCTCTAAATACAGTTGCTTTTGTAGATGAATACAAAAACACTTTTAATGTTTTTTATGACGGAAAGTTTAAGATCCTAAGCAAAGAGATCATTCAAAGTTTTTTTGTTTCTAATAATACTGTTGCATTTGTTGATGCAAATGATAATTTTTTTATTTTTTACGATGGAACCTTAACGAAGATCGATTCCAGAAAACCTGATTTCTATTTCTGCAAAGGAAATATAGTGTACTACTCGTATAACTCAGAGTTAAAGATCGTTTATGACGGAGACATTTTTACTGAACCACTTATTGAAGAAGGCAATATTATTGCAGGAGAAAACTCCTTGCTTTTCTATAGTAATATCAATAGTCCAAAATATTTTTACGAGGGCAAGGTAATTGACAATTTCTATGTTCAGAAGCCTTACACTATGGAACTAAAACAAGATCTACCAATATTTAAGTATAATAATACGATTGGATTTTTACATAACGGAAAAATTCAGGAGTTTGCTATCAGAGCTAATTGATTATTTATAATTAACCTATAAGATAATTAACATTCTAAAATTAGGAAGCGAAAAATCCTACAATAAAATCAAAAAAAACGCCCTTCCGAAGAAACGGAAGGGCGTTCTGATATTTTACAAAAACCTAATGCATTTTCGCACAAGCTTCACCACATTTTTTAGCACATTCCTCTTTTGATTTGCAGCCATTTGTACATCCCTTCATACACCCCTTATTCGCAGTTTCTCCCGAACAAACTTTCCCAGAAGCAGCTTTATCTTTACAACACGCTTTTTCTTCTGCCATGGACGCTTTTTCTTTGCAACAGGCTTTTCCTCCATCCATACCGGCATGTTTTACACACATTGCTTTTTCTTCTGGAGAACATTTTACAGAATCACAATATTTTGCACACTCTTCTTTGCTCATGTTCACACATTTGCTCATGTCACATTTAGCACCAACAAATTTACCATCGGCAGCATACATGCTCATGCAATATGATTTCTCTTCTGCAGTACATCCCTTTTCATCACACATTTTTGCACATTCCTCCTTTGTCATATTCGCACATTTGCTCATATCACACTTATTCATCATTTCGCATCCAGTATTCATTCCGACATTTGCACAATCACCCATTCCAGCAGCACCCATTGCACATTCTGTTTTCATCATATCTCCAGAACATTTTGGCATGGAAGCTTCAGATTTATTCACAGCTATATAAGGAGCGATAACCAATGAAACGATAGACATTAATTTGATAAGGATATTCATTGACGGACCAGAAGTATCTTTAAATGGATCACCAACTGTATCACCGGTAACAGAAGCTTTGTGTGGCTCTGATTTTTTATAGAACATTTCACCATTGATCATGACACCCTTTTCGAAAGATTTTTTTGCATTGTCCCAAGCTCCACCTGCATTTGATTGAAAAATCCCCATCAAAACCCCTGAAACAGTTACTCCTGCCAATAAACCGCCTAATATTTCTGCTGAACTAACTTCGCTGAATATTCCTTTCAGTCCAAAACCTACTAATAAAGGAGTGATCAATGCAATGGCACCCGGCATGATCATTTCACGGATAGATGCTTTTGTTGAAATAGCTACACATTTTTCATACTCAGGTTTTGCTTTGTATTCCATAATACCCGGTATTTCGCGAAACTGTCGACGCACTTC
>JAPLDC010000035.1 GCA_026391935.1 Bacteroidota bacterium
TAACTTGCGTTTGGTCTTGCATTGGGAACATATTGTGCACCTAATGAAACACGCATAGTATTTTTTAACCCTTGCGTTTGTCCGAACACTTTGTAATTACTCCAGTTCTGCACAGCAAAATCGGCAGCAACAAGCCATTTGTCTCCTTTTTTAAAACCAATACCAAATCCCATGGAAAGTGGAAGAGTGATCTTGCCTTTTGTTCCTGTAGTATTTTCTATTGTATCTTTTACAATTTCGTATCCGAGTGAATTATTGAAATAACTATAAGAAAGACTATCAATAGTAGCATTCACATTTGATTGAGCAGCGAATGTGACACCAAATAAAATTTTCACATTCTCTTTCAGGTCTCTGAATTTTACAGGCCGACAAGTGTCTGCTTTATCTTTAAATCTTATCGAATCTACAGTATACGCCATCTGCATACCATAATCAAAATACATACCGTCAATACGAGTGCTGGTTCCTGTACGTGCATTAAATGCATATAACGATGATGGGAAAATAGAGCGTCTGGTATTTTCCATATTCCCGAATAAATAAGAAGCATTTGCTCCGATAGCTAAACTCTGCAAGAATTTTTTTCTATTGAGGACTTTGCGGATCTTTTGTCTGTCTTCATAAACTTCGTGACAAGATTTTACTGTTTGATCGGGATGTTTCAATGAATGCAAACGTGCATATTTCGATGACATCTGATAATGTCTTGGTATTCCAATGAAAGGAGTTATTCCGTTTCCAAAATAAACCTGATTAATACCACCTGTTCCTTGGTATAAATATTTTACTGTTCCAACACCTTCTATTTCTTGTTCATCTGAAACTTTATATCCCACAGAGCTGAATGGAACCAACCCAACACTGCCCCCCCACCATTTTTTAAAAGGAAAAGCCAATGAAATATAAGACAAAGAAGCGTTATTGATGGTCTTTTTTGCACTTGCGCTTTCGAGTTGAACACGATTATAGGTTGCACCTAATTCGGCTGTAACCAATCTCATATTTGAATAGGATGCAGGATTACCAGAATTGATGAAAAAGATGGGAGTCGTATCATTTTGCAAAGCGATGTGCGTGCCTCCCAAAGTAAAACCTTGTCCAAAACCTTTACCTCCGATATCACCAATTCCATAACGGGAATAAGGTGAACTTGTAACTTGTGCTGTTGCTGTTATCTGTACAAAAGACAACGTTACAAATAATAAAAACAAGAATGTTACTGTGGCAAAATCACTTGTTTTGGAAAAATTCCTTCTTATCACTTAATACGATTTAAATTGTAGTCTAAAATTTCTTTCAATCCTTTTTGGATTAAATTTGGGTCTGCAAAGATGCTATTTTTTAACCGTTTCTCAAAAAAATTAACATCTCCACCTGTCAAAACAACAAATACATCCGGAAATTGCTGTTTATATTGTTCAATGAAGCCTTCTATCTCAGCAATAGCACCATTTTGAGCACCGGACAACATGCTTTCATTAGTGCTTGTACCTATCAGCGCATCATAGGATTGATCAAGCGTTAATAACGGTAGACGAGCAGTAAAAGTATGCATGGCATTAAATCGCATGTTTAAGCCCGGAGAGATAGCACCACCAAGGTATTCGTTTTTACTATTCACAAAATCATATTTGATACAAGTGCCACAATCGATTACCAACACATTTTTATCGGGATACAAAGCATTGCCGCCAACAGCTGCTGCCAAGCGATCACTACCAAGGCTTTGAACTGTTTTATAAAGATTTTTGATGGGTATTAGTGTTGCAGAATTAAATATCAAAACATTCAATTTTTCCTTTAAATGAGCTATAAAAGGTTCAATATTATCAACTACAGAAGCCAGAATGCAAGTATTAACAGGATTATTCTTAATAATTCCGGAAAGAAGCAGATTATCAACTGAAGTAAAGACAAAAGAATCTTTCATCTCCTTTCCGTCAAAGATCGCAGCCTTAACTTGTGTATTTCCGATATCTATAACTAATTGCATATCACAAAACTACAAATAAAGACAAGGAATGCAGAAATATTTTTTTGAGAAATAGAAATAATGTTTACATTTGCCCTCCGATTTAAAGAGCTGGTGCCCTAGCTCAGTTGGTAGAGCAAAGGACTGAAAATCCTTGTGTCACTGGTTCGATCCCAGTGGGCACCACTCGGAGGGAAGAAACTGAAAAATCAGTTTTCTTCCCTCCTTTTTTTTGCCCCAATCCCCTGTCTGTTATGCAAAGTAGCTCGACCAATTCATTCAGTTTTGTGGTTCGATACTTTTTTTCAGAAAAAACCAACTTTGAGGGAAAGACCGAACCAATTATTTTTTGCTTGATATCCGTATTCTTTGTTGAGTAGTATTTATAAAGGTTTAAGAGTAAATCAAGACAATCATCAATTTTGGTATCGTAGTTTTCCATTCCTTGACGAATTCTCATTTCCTCTCTATTCATATTTTCTAACTCCTCTTCAATTTCAATTTTCATTGCATTGTAATCCCTTGCCGAAAATTCGCCATCTAACATCATATCCTTTGCGTTCTTTAAGCGCATTTTTAATTTAGTAATATTGCTTGAAATCTTTTCAGCTTCTTTCCTACCAGTATTGTTGCAATTTTTTAAGTTCCCTTTTCGTATTGTAGCGAATAGCTCAACATACTGCGGACTGTTATTGTATTCTTTTAAATGGTCTATAAATGTGATATTCATATTAATAGAAGTTATGGAATTTATTAAGAATAATACTAAATAAGACACCCTTTTTTAAAATATTAGCGAAAAATAAAGACTGCGATATATGATTTTAGCGACAAAAAGATGCAGGGGGAAAATGTTTTAATATAAATCTAACTTGTCAATTCCGAAAATTTTCAAAAAATATTTATTTTTCAGAAATATCGTCTGCAGCTAGAAATTGTTCTAGGGCAAAAAAATCTCACCCTTACATATAGGAAAGTCAAAGCTATTATTGGTATAAATAAAAAAAACATTTAACTTTATGAAAAGTATCTAACAAATAAAATCTAACCATAATGGAAAAAAATGAAAGTTTATTCGAAAGAATTGGAGGAATGAATGCTGTAAATGCTGCAGTGGACATTTTTTACAATAAAATTTTGGCTGATAACAGCATCAACCACTTTTTTAAAAATACAGATATGAAAGTACAAGCAAGCAAGCAAAAAATGTTCCTTGCATATGCCTTTGGCGCACCCTTAACTTATACCGGAAAGGATATGCACAATGCTCATTCTCACTTAAAACTTTCTGAAGACCATTTTAATGCTGTTGCGGGTCATTTAGTTGCGACTCTTAAAGAATTAAATGTTGCTCAGAATTTGATTGATGAAGTTGTAGTAATTGCTTTAAGTACTAAAAGTGACGTTTTAGGTAAATGATTTGATCAAAAAATGATTTAAATAAATCTCCATTATTTATACAAAAAGGCGGATCCTGTTGATTCGTTTTTTTGTATAAACAGATCCCTTAATATTACATCACTAGAGCAATGTTAAGAACTGTCTTTTTCCTTACCTTTGCCGCATGATTTCCAAGCAAAAAAAATCCAGACCATTATTAATGTTTTACATACTATTAACGTATGTATTTCTGCAATTTTCGTGGTGGACGTTTTCAATGTTTAAACTCAACAACGAGATCATGCATTTAAAATCTGAAGTCAACCTTTTGAAAGGTGAATCTCCGGAAGAAGTTATTTCAAATGGCAATGAATTGAATGCAAAACTTCGCACACGCTGGCTAATGATCTCAAGTGAAGGCTCGGTATTTATTTGCCTCTTACTGTTGGGTGGATATCAAGTCAGAAAAACACTCAAAAAAGAAAATGCTCTTGCTCAGCAACAACAAAATTTTTTATTATCGGTGACGCATGAATTAAAATCACCAATCGCATCTACAAAACTTCAATTACAAACGCTGTTAAAGCATGAACTCGATAGAACAAAACAAAAAGAAATTATTACGAATGCCATCAGCGATACAGAACGCTTGAATACTTTAGTTGAAAATATATTATTGGCAGCAAAAATAGAAAATAGCGTATTCTCAATTTACAAAGAATCCTTTAACGTTTCCGAATACCTTACGGAAGGACTTAACCAGACGATAAAATCTTTCAATTATAAACAAAAAGTAGTATTGAATATTGAACCAAATATCCGGATGAATATTGATAAAACAAGTTTCCCTTCAATCATACTGAACTTATTTGAAAATGCAGTAAAATATTCTTCTGAAAACTCTACGATCACAATCGGATTAAAAAAACAAAATGAAAATGTAATTTTAAGCGTTGCTGATGAAGGTGTTGGAATTTCTGATCCTGAAAAAGCCTCAATTTTTCAGAAATTTTATCGTGTTGGGAATGAAGAAGTAAGAAAAACAAAAGGCACAGGCTTAGGTTTGTATATTGTGAATTATCTGGTAACGCAACACAATGGAACAATTGCTGTAAAAAATAATTATCCTAAGGGGAGTATTTTTGAAGTGGTATTCAGTTAATATCTTAATTTGTAAAGTATTTTTGTAATAGAGAATCATAGAAATGAAAAAAGTAGCATTATTAATTTTAGACGGTTGGGGAATTGGCGATGGCTCTAAGTCCGATGCCATAGCAAATGCAAATACTCCCTTTGTAGATAGTTTGTATAAAAAATATCCGCATTCTACATTACTAACATCTGGTGAAAATGTTGGTTTACCAGATGGTCAAATGGGAAACAGCGAAGTTGGACATTTAAATATAGGTGCGGGAAGAGTTGTTTATCAAGATTTTGCATTGATCAATAAAGCTGTAAGGGAAAAGACAATTGATACAAACCCGGAACTTGTAAAAGCTTTTGAATACGCAAAGCAAAATAACAAAGCAATTCATTTTATCGGACTCGTATCTGAAGGAGGCGTGCATTCATCTCAAGCACATTTGCACTATTTATGTGATCTTGCAAAAGAAAAAGGGTTGGAGAATGTTTGTATCCATGCCTTTACTGATGGCAGAGATTGCGATCCAAAAAGCGGATTGGGATATATTTCAAATCTTGAGGAACATTTAAAAACATCTTCCGGAAAAATTGCAAGTATTGTTGGCCGTTATTATGCAATGGATAGAGATAAACGATGGGAACGTGTTAAATTAGCATACAACCTATTGATCAAAGGAGAAGGGAAAAAGACACAAAATATCATTAAAGCAATAGAAGAATCGTATTCAGAAAATATTACGGATGAATTTATTAAACCAATAGTTCAAACAGATGCATCAGGAAATCCGATCGGAATAATAAAAGAAAATGATGTGGTGATCTGTTTCAATTTCCGTACCGACCGTTGCAGAGAGATCACACAGGTGCTGACTCAGCAAGATATGACGGAGCAAGGAATGAAAACACTTCCGCTTTATTATGTCACAATGACAAATTATGATGCTTCTTTTAAAAACATACATATTCTTTACGACAAAGATAATTTATCGAATACGCTTGGAGAAGTTTTAGAAAAAGTAGGGAAGAAACAAATACGGATCGCGGAAACAGAAAAATATCCGCATGTCACATTTTTCTTTTCAGGTGGAAGAGAAAAAGAATTTGTCGGAGAAAAAAGAATAATGGCTCCGTCAGCAAAAGTTGCAACATACGACCTTAAACCCGAAATGAGTGCGTTGGAATTAACAGAGGCAATTATTCCTGAAATACAAAAAGGTGACACAGATTTTATTTGTTTGAATTTTGCAAACGCTGATATGGTGGGACATACAGGTGATTACAATGCTGTAATAAAAGCGGTTGAAACTGTTGATGCTTGCACAAAAAGAGTTGTTGAATCAGGAATTCAAAATGGTTATTCATTCATTATTATAGCCGACCATGGCAACTCCGATTTCATGATCAATCCCGACGGTTCGCCTAATACAGCGCATTCTACCAATCCTGTTCCTTGTATTTTAATTGACACTGATCATAAGGAAGTCAAAAATGGAAAATTGGCGGACATCGCTCCTACCATTTTAAAAATAATGGGAATTTCTATTCCGAAAGAAATGGATGGTAACGTTTTAATTTGAAAATCTCCAGACTATAATTAGTGCCATTGATTCTGCAAGACTTCGACAATTTAAGCTTCTGCAAAGACCGAATCGAAATATTGTGTGTTGTCATATTGAGCCTGTCGAAACATTTGGGTAGGTCTGCGCGCATTCTTCGACAATCAGCATCTTTGTTTTACACAAAATTTTGAATTTTCAAACCTTAAACTTTGAACTTATTTATCTCACCAATGTGACTCTTCCAATATATTGATGATCTATTTGCTGAACGTCATCACGAAAATTAATTTTGTACACGAACACATCATTCGTACATAATTTACCTTTGTAAAAGCCGTTCCATCCATCTTCAGGATTAGTAGTTTCAAATATTTTTTCTCCCCAACGATCAAAGATCAGGAATGAATAATTATGTACGCCAAGTAATTTTGGTTTAAAAATATCATTCAATCCATTTCCATTCGGTGTGAATGCATTCGGGATCCAGAATAAATATTCGGGACGGATGACCACTTCAACATAAGCTGTATCGGTACATCCGGCCGCATTAACAACTACCTGCATAATCGTGTATGTTCCAGGATGCGTATAAGCATGCATGGTATCACAATCTCAGATCAAAAGCAGTAACATCGGGATAAAAGATTGAGGTATCTCTTGGCGTTGCATCAACACCTGCTATAGGAGAAGGAAAAACCGCCACTGGTGAAGGCAATGAAAAAGTATCTTTACAACCATGTGCACTTGTAATAATTAAACTGCTGGAATATGTTCCGATAGAAGGATACATGTGATCCGGATTTTGTTCTGTCGATGTTCCGCCATCACCAAAACTCCAGTTATAACTAAATGGTCCACCAACAGTAGAGCCATCCAAAAATTGCACGGGCTGGAGATTACAGGAAATGGCTGAACCTAAAGTATAGGCGGCAACCGGCTTTGGATACACCTCCACATTGGCCGTATACGATTCCGTACAACCATTTTCACTTACAGTAAATGTAACAGGATATATTCCTGCACTATCATAAACAATATTTGTTGGATTGACAATATTACTTGTAGTCGGAGTGGCATGTGATCCGAAATTCCATGCGAATGTACCATTACCCATGTAGTCTCCTGCTCCGATGAAACTATAACTGTTCTCGTAAATACATTCTCCGGGAGGTGGAGAAAAATTCGGGTCTAATAATGGATAAATATAAAATGTATTGGAATTTGTATCTGCACACATCGTACCCGGATTAATGATTAATGTAACAACATACGTTCCTGAATCGGAATATGTCCAGGTAGGTGCAATAACATTTGAGGTATCTAGGGTAGTTGTAGGATCACCAAAATCCCAGTGATATGTAAATGCATTGATGCTGGATTGTGTAAAATTCACGTTGTACCCAAAACAAAAAGTTGTTTGTAAGGGGATGGAAGCTACAGGTAACCCTGGACAATTTACTACATTGAATTGAAAGTCGCGTTTATTAAAATCAATCAATACCCCTCCACGATATTCACTGACACAAACTCCTACAACCCATTGTCCGATCATATTTGGAGTCCCTGTCATTAAACCGGTAACCGGATTAATTGCAATTGCCGGTGATGAACTCATTGGATAGGTTGCATTATATGGAGCTAGCCAGGGAACAAAAGCATATGGAGGAGGCGACCCAATCCCTGCACAACCCGCTGCAACGCCTGCTGCACCTAATTGAGGACATGAAGGATCCAACCCTGTATAAGGATCGCACAATTCATAATACAAAGAATCTCCATCGGGATCAGTAGCCGAATGATCAAAGTACAATGGGACTCCGGAACATAAAAATATTGGAGGAAAATTTGTGAATCGCGGACTACTGTTTCCGGGAGCAATTGTATTATCAGGAATATGGGCCATATAAGTGGAGCCAACGTTACCTGGAAGAACTAAATTTAAAATGGTCCCATTTCTGCAACAACGCTGATAAGTAAGATTATAGCCGCCGGGAATATTGGGTAAATGCACTGTAGCCTGATAGATCGCTTCTTCAACACAAATATTTGTTGGAGGTGTAAAGCAAGGATTATTGATTGTAACAGGCAATTGAACTGAACCTGGAAATGGCATCTCTAAACTATCAATAAAGGAGCCGGCACTATTAAAAATAAAAACACAAGCAGGATTATCATATGGAGCTAATCCTGTAAAGCAATCGCGGTAGACCTTTAATGTGATCCGATAATTATTTCCACCCAAATTATCATAATAAATTTCGCCACCCACAATGTGAGTAGCGAAATTTTTTAATGACAAGATCATCAAGAAAAATAATATCAGAAATCTTTTTAGTTTCATTTTTAAAACTCATATTATTGAGATTTAATTTTGCTCTATTTCATTCTTGTAATTTGAAAATATCCGGCAAATACTTTGTTATCCTCAGAACTACTTGCTTTTAAAGCAGGATTATTCGGCTTTGCAGACGCTAAGACTGAGCCTTTAACAGGAACCGTTAATACATAATAATAAACACCATCAACAGATTTTGAACCATTCCAATTATTCTTATAATCCGAACTTTCATAAATTTTATTTCCCCATCGATTATAAATTGCCAAAGAGCTTCCCGGGAATTTATCAAGGTTCTCTACATAGAAAAATTCATTTACTGCAGGGCCATGTCCATCGGGAGTAATCACATTCGGAATATTCAACACACAACTTGATTCCACGGTTATTGCAACCTGATCATTTGTTGTATTGAAACAAACATCTGTGATAGTAACCTGATATGTTCCGTTTCCATTTGCTGTCAATCCTGTTGCTGCAGAGTAAGGTGAATTAACGGTATCCGTTCCTGTTACAGTTGTCCAGGTGTATGTATAAGGTGAACCGCCACCACTTATTGCAGCAAAAAGATTGAGCAGATCACCGGGGCAAACAACCATATCGTCTCCGGCATTGAGCACCATCGGAGCAAATGTTGCAACAGTGATCGTTGCCGAATCAACTATAGCAGGTGTCGGATCGACAAAAGAATTACAGGCATCATTTACCGTGACGACGTAAGTCGTTGTAGTAGCAACAGTAGTTGTTGGATTTGGAATAGAAGGCAATCCTCCGCTCCAGGTATAAGTATATGGCGCAACACCGCCTGTTACATTTGTATTAAATGTGAATGTACCTCCGAGATTACAGAATGTTGTGTCGTTCATTCCTAATGTTAATGGAGTATATTCATTTAAGTAGACTGTCGCATATGTTGCAGTTGATGCACAAGGTCCTGTTTGAATGATCGACAATTGAATTGTGTCTAATCCTTCCAAAATACCATCAGATACTGCGTTGATGCAATAGGAGATAGAATCTTGTCCTGCAGCAAAATACAATACAGAAGGCAATGGTACACCCAGAACACCTGTGTTGTAATCTACGCCATTAATTGCAGAACCTGCGATTGTAACGTTGATGGTATCGGCATTGGCAAGGTTAGAAGTCCTAACAAAATAAATACAAGCTAATCCACAACCTTCATATAAAGTAGAATCATTAGCTCCGCCATAACTAATTTGAGGAACGATGACCACACCCTGACTGCTGAAACTACCTGCTTCTAAGAACACTCCGGAATCCAAAATATCATCACCACCATCACCGATAGCGAGTTTGATGTGATATGTTTCACCGCATTGAACGGCAGCAATTGCTGTAAGTGGAACAGTAAAACCATCGTATTGAACAGTCGCACCATCAGGAGCAGTACCAGTTCCATTTCCATCACCGTTATCAAAATAATATGCTGAATTTGTTACTAAATTTAAGTTGAACATAGTAACAGGTAAACTTGTTCCGGGAACAAGGGCAATATTTTTTGCCCCTCCGCTGAAAGGACCAGTTATACCTGGGCCACTAATAAAAAAACCAAACCCATCATTAATACCACCTGGTATAGTACTCACATATTCCATGTATTCTTCCGAACCAAAAACATAATTAAATTTTACAGTATCAGATGTAGGAACAAAATCAAATTCTAAAATCGTTGCGTCATAGCTGGTTGTTGGTGTCATTATAAGATCCAGGTCGGGATCTCCGGGAAGCGAATTCCCAACAGATGCGCTGGAAAGATTATTCGGACCGATCGCATTGGTAAGATTTCCACATGTTAAAAGTACTCCGGATGTAAATCCGATATTTGAGGAAACACCATTGAAGATCCCTCTACAAAGGGGGCCGCCTGTATATGTAATACCACTGGCAGTAACACCTGTACCCAATAATGTGTCCACTAATTGAACAGGAGTGTATGCTCCACTCACGACCAATTGTGCACTGGCAGAATTTATTGCGGCAAGAGCAATAAAGCTTAAGGCAATTTTTTTAATTAAAGATCTCATTTTTTATTTTTTTAAAATTAACGCACTAATGTTATACTTCCTATTCTTCTCTCAACTTGATAACGATATCCTTCTAAATCAAATATTACAACATACACAGCAGAAGGTACTTTCTCTCCTTTGAAAGTTCCATCCCATCCTGTATAAAGATCATCTGTTTCAAAAAGTTTTTCACCCCAACGGTCAAATATTTTCATATTGTATTTTTTTATTCCGGCACCATACCCCAAGAACAGATCGTTTTTTCCATTCGTATTCGGAGTGAATGCATTGGGAAAATAAAAATAAAAATCGGGAAGTACAATTACAGTTTGATAAGTAGTATCGGAACAACCTTCAATATTTGTTGTGACCAGCATCACTATATAGGTTCCATCATTCACATAGTTGTGAATAGGACTATCTAAAATGGAAGTTGAATCTTTTGCTCCGTCACCAAAATTCCAAAAATAAGAAATGGCTCCGGTTGATTGATTTTGAAATTGAACAGTTTGATTGGTAATAAAATCAAATCCAAAAGCTGCATTAATTGGATAGACAGTAATATCAACAGAATTTGAAACTGTTAATCCACAGGCATCAGTCACAACAACAGTATAACTTGTAGAATTAGCAGGTGAAACTGTTACAGAATCCATCATTGAAATACTCGGCGACCAACTGTAAATATAATCGGGCGAACCTTGAGAAGGATTAGCATCCAACAATACACTGTTACCACCACAAATTGTGGTATCATTATTTATTGTAAGCTGCATCGGAACATACGGATTGATGGTAACTTTAATACTATCCGAAGCTGTATTTCCGCAACTATCTGCAACTGTAACAAAATAAGTTGTAGTTACTGTTGGGTTCACAATCGCATTTGAAGTGCTGCTCGTAGTATTCGTCCAGGAATAATTATAATTACCAAGAGCAACTCCCCCACTCGCAACAGCTGTGAGAGGCAAGTTGAGAAAAGGACAAACCAACGTTGTATCATTATTTAAATTGATCGTTAATGGAGGAGTGTCTATGATGTGCAATGTTATACTTGCAGTGTCATTTCCTCCACAAGGTGTGCTTGCATAAACAGTTAACGTAACAGTTTCAGCTCCTTCAATAATCCCATCAGGCAAAGCGTTAATGGTAACATAAGAGGAATCTTGCCCGACAGAAAAATAAACGCTATCGCCAATTGTTGAATAATCAATTCCATTGCTCGCAGTTCCTGAAAGCGAATAATAAAAGGTGTCTGCTACTGCCAAATTGTTTGTTCCGCGGTCAAATAATATGGAAGCTAAACCACAACCCTCGTAGATCGTTGTATCATTTCCAGCAAGGGCGCCGGCAAAATTTGTTGTTGAAGACATTAATACATTTCCGGAACTGGCGAAACTGCCCGCTTCGAGAAAAACTCCGGAATCAATCGCTCCGTCACCTCCATCAGCAATGGCTAGTTTAATGTGATATGTTTGTCCGCATTGCACCGCAGCAATTGCTGTAAGTGGAACAGTAAAACCATCATATTGAACAGTCAGACCATTTGGAGCAGTGCCCGTTCCGAAGCCATCACCATTATCAAAATAATAACTAGCATGACTAGTAAGATTAATGTTTTGCATAGTAACAGGCAAAGCCGTTCCGGGGATCAATGCGATATTCTTTGCACCGGAAGAGAATGGTCCAGTGATGCCAGGGCCGCTAATAAAAAAACCAAATCCATCATTTATCGTTCCTCCCGGAGTCACAAATTCCATGTATTCATCTGAACCAAAAACATAACGAAATTTTACGGTATCTGAAGTTGGGATAAAATCAAATTCAAGAATTGAAGCCTCATAACTCAATGCAGGCGCCATAACCATATTTAGGTCGGGGTCTCCAGCAAGTAAATTTGAATATGAAATTCCGGAAGTATTATTGGGACCAACACAATTCGCGATATCACCTGTAGAGAGAATAACACCCGATGCAAGACCAATATTTGAAGCAATTCCATTAAAAGACCCTATCGCAGCTGCATCACCCGAATAGCTTATTCCCGTGGCCGTGATGCCTCCACCCAAAAGGATGTTCTGAACCAACAACGAAGGGGGCAACGCCGTACTCGTTGTCAATTGCGCCACTGAATGACCATAAACAATAAATACAGCAACTATCGATAAAAAAAGATTTTTCTTTATAAAAGCAAAAGTCATTTTATTCCTTTTGTAATCTGAAAATCAAGCAAATATATCTAAAAATAGATGAATTTTTTGTTATTCTCCTTGTATTTTAAAGCGTTCATCGAACGCTAATTTCTTCTTTAAAAAAATCAACTTACTTTCCCTTCTATATTCAGATGCACAATCCAAGTAGATAGTTGCAGTGAAAATATATATTTCTTTACTAATATAGACGATTTTCTATCGCTACAAAAATGTGAATTTCAGTATTCTTACGTATTGAAGAGCAAAAAATTAAAGAAAAACGCCCTTTTGCCATTGTAACATCTTTTTGAATGCCTTATTTATAAGACAATTAATAATGTGTACTAAATAATCAATTAGTATTCATTCAAGGAAACACAGATATTCTTTTTCATCTAAAAAATGTTGGTTTCAATAATAATAATTGCAAATTTGTGCTTCAAAATTTCAATAAAAGACAAGCACTTTAGACATTCAAAAATCCTAACCATGACAGATCCGAACATAAACGCTTACATCGAAAAAAACAAAGAACGTTTTTTAAACGAACTTTTTGAATTATTACGCATTCCATCTGTTAGTGCAGATGTTGCTTTTAAAAATGATGTGATCAAAACTGCTGCTGCAATCAAAGAAAAACTGATCGCTGCGGGTGCAGAAAAAGTAGAAATATGTGAAACGGCCGGTTACCCGATAGTATATGGTGAAAAAATAATTGACCCGAAATTGCCTACCGTTTTGGTGTACGGACATTATGATGTGCAACCTGCAGATCCTATCGAACTATGGACTTCCGGACCGTTTGAGCCGGTTATCAAAGACGGAAAAATTTACGCCCGGGGTGCTTGTGATGATAAAGGACAAATGTATATGCATGTGAAAGCATTTGAATTGATGATGCAAACAAATACGCTTCCCTGCAATGTAAAATTTATGATCGAAGGTGAGGAGGAAGTAGGTTCAACCAATTTGGGAATATTTGTAAAGGCAAATAAAGAAAAATTAAAGGCCGATGTGATCGTGATCTCCGATACCGGAATTATTGCAAATGATATTCCTTCCATTACTGTTGGATTACGAGGTTTATGCTATGTTGAGGTGGAAGTGACCGGTCCGAACCGCGATCTGCATTCAGGATTATATGGTGGTGCTGTTGCAAATCCTATTAATATTTTATGTGAGATGATCGCGAAAATGAAAGATGATAAAGACCACATCGCCATTCCCGGTTTTTATGATGATGTTGAAATATTGAGTTCGGAGGAACGTGCTGAAATGGCTAAAGCACCTTTTGATCTTGAGAGATATAAAAAAGCATTGGACCTTTCAGATATTCACGGTGAAACAGGATTTAGTACAAATGAAAGAAATTCTATTCGCCCTACTTTAGATGTAAATGGCATTTGGGGTGGGTATCAAGGCGAAGGGGCAAAAACTGTTATTGCTTCAAAAGCGTATGCGAAAATTTCAATGCGCTTGGTGCCGCATCAAAACAGCGATAAAATAACAAAACTATTTTCAGATTATTTTTACAGCATTGCTCCTAAGTCTGTGAAAGTAAAAGTAACACCGCATCATGGCGGAGAGCCTGTTGTAACACCAAGTACAACTGCAGCATATAAAGCGGCAAGCATGGCGATGGAAACAACTTTCGGTAAAAAACCTGTTCCTGTTCGCAGTGGTGGTAGTATTCCAATTGTTGCGATGTTCAAATCTGAATTGAATTTAGATTCTGTATTGATGGGCTTCGGACTTGATTCTGATGCCATACATTCACCGAACGAACATTATGGGGTATTCAATTATTTCAAAGGCATAGAAACAATCCCCTATTTTTTTAAAAATTTCACGGAATTAAGTAAATAAACAGAGAAGATACAAAGGCGCAAAATATAAATTGCGCCTTTGCGTTTTCAAATAAACATTTCTATGAAAAAAACTTTTCTTCTTTTTACAGCTTTTTGTACTTTACTCTTTACTTCATGTGGTGATTTTCAGGATGTCACCTTTTTGGGTATCGAAAACGTAAAAGTTAACAAACTCTCACAACAAGGAATCGATATAGACGTAACTGCTAAGATCAAAAATCCGAACAATATTGCATTCACAATTTACCGATCCGACTTAGACGCAACATTCAGCAATATGAATGTTGGGAAAGCGGCAATTACTAAAAATGTAAAAATAAAAGCGAATTCAGAACAAAGTTATACATTCAATGTAAAATCAGATTTTTCGAAATTAAGTGCAGGTGAATTGCCGAACCTTTTGTCCATCGCACTTAGCAAAAGTATTAAAGTGGGATTAAAAGGAAATTTAAAAGTAGGGAAACTGCTTATGAAAAAAGACTATCCTGTTGATATGGTAAAAAGCGTTCCGTTAAATTTTGGAGGCCTTTAATCAGTATACAAATTCGCAATCTTTAATTCTATCCATGCCAAATATTCCTGTACTTGTATAAACCGTAATTTTTTTTGCTTTAAATAAAGCCCTGTAGTTGTCACCGAAGTAAGAAGCCACATTGCGTTCTAATGCAGAACTATTCCCTTCACCTGAAAGAGTTATCTCCACTCCCTGATTTCCTGTTTTATACGTTACTATATCAAATGACAGGGTAGTAGAGTGAATGGGAATAAAAGTATTCAGCAAAAAAATTATATTGATCAGACACATCCCGAATCCCGAAAAAGCATACATAGAAAATTGGTGATATTCCATTTCAAG
>JAPLDC010000053.1 GCA_026391935.1 Bacteroidota bacterium
CTATCCAAGCGGTGATTTTAAAGCAGACATGAAGCTGATCATGGATTTTTATAAAAATTTTCATGGCCGCAACCATCAAAATTTTTCCTTAGATTTAGAATTAAGTAAATAATATTTTTAATAAAAATAAAAAATATGCAAAAGCGATTTGTAATTTTAGTGCTATTACTCTCCTTCGTTTCGACGGCTATAACAGCTCAAAACAGAAGTGTCGAATTTGATCACAGTGGGTTCAAGGAGATTCTTGCAAAAGCAAAAAAAGAAAATAAAATGATCTACATCGATTGTTATACAGCATGGTGCGGACCATGTAAATGGATGGCGAAAAATGTTTTCACAAATGATACTGTTGCCGATTTTTATAACAAAAATTTTATCAACACAAAAATTGATATGGAGAAAGGAGAAGGAATCGAACTTGCTAAAAAATATCAGATAAGGGCCTATCCGACCATGTTGTTTTTAAATTCAGATGGAGTTCAATTGCATCGCACATGCGGTTCCACATCAGTGAAAAATTTTATTTCGATTGGGGAAAACGCTTTATCTCCAAACACACAACTAGCAACATATGCTGCAAATTTTAATAATGGTAACGTAAGCTCAGCTGCTGCTGCCACCTATTTTTCGATGCTCGAAAATGCTTGCCAGTCGTTTAACCCGGAGCTTGAAAAATATTTTTCAGCACAAAAAGAATCAGAACTTGTCTCCGCTAACAATTGGAAACTTTTTTATAATTATGTCAATTACGATTCTTTGAAATGGTTCAGATATTTTGAAGCCAACAAATCTACTTTTTCAAAACTTTATACAAACGACTCTGTCGACTATAAGATCAACCAGGTATATGCTGGTTCACTCTACTTTGCTTCGAAGAATAAGGATAAGAAAGAATACGAAACGACAAAAGCAAGATTTCGAAAATTGGAAACAAAAGATGGCGAAAAAACCCTACAATATGCCGACCTGAACCTATATGAACATGAGCAAGATTGGGCAAATTTCGCAAAAACTGCTTGTGAATATATTCCAAAATATGCTGAAAAAAATGTTTATGAATTAAACAGAGCTGCATGGGATTTTTACGAACACATAGACGATATGGCGCTGCTTACAAAAGCGGAAAATTGGGCCAAACAAGCTGTTGAAATTGATGATAGTTATGCTATTAATGATACCTACGCAGCTGTTTTATATAAATCTGGCAAAAAAACGGAGGCAAAAGCTGCTGCAAAAAAGGCTATTGATCTGGCAAAAAAAACAGGAGAGGATTCTAAAGAGACGGAGGCGCTACTGACAAAAATAAATGCCATGAAATAATGCAAAGAACATTAAACCTATAGTTGTCCTAATGTACTTGGTCGCTTATTCTTTACAACTTATCCAAAATATTTTTGGAAGTGGATAAAACAATAATATCTTTACAATCGATGAAACGTATTACTCGCTTTTTATTCGGGTTTTTGCTTTTAACTTCAAATTGCATCGCACAGCAAGTGCCTGCTGTAGAAGAAAATATTCCATTTTTGGTTACTTTCGGAAAAGATGGTGCAAAATCGTGGGGCGATGATGATTTTTCTCAAACCTATTTTTTTGTGATCCCAAAATTTCAAGTTCAGCCAATTTATATCCGCGTATTCGATCCTGAAACTTCTGGCGAAAATGACGAGAAAAAGGGTGAGTTTAATACAAAAACAAAATTCTCAGTATATGGAGGTAAGGAAGCTTTTACAAATAAAGATGTCCGTTTGAAAGACCCTGGAGGAAACTATAAAAGCGGAAATCTTCTAGCGTCAAAAACATTTATTAGTAGTGAAGTTTATGACGGAGAATGGTATACTTTTGGTCCCTTTAATCCTACTGAAGGAGAGTTGGTAAATGAATATGGTGGATACATTTTCAAAATAATTTGTGAGGGATTAGCTGGAGATGACGGAAACTTATATAAATATTTTTTAAGCTCTTCCCCAATAGAAAACAAGGCAATAGAAGGTGGGAACGCATTCACTTTTGAATACACTTTTCGGTTATCCGATAATCAAAAAGATATAGCACACCTGTATCCATACATTGAACAAAACGTTTATCTGATTTCTTTATCAAATTTTGATTTTGATAACGATGGTGAAATAAACATCGTCTCTATGGTGAAAAGGGAGAACTGAGTAAGGATTCCGGTGAAAATGAATGGGCAGATTCAGAACATAAAATTGTAGAAAAGGAAAAAAAAACTACATTGGATGTACAGTTTATCAAAAATAAAAAAGTTGCAATCAAAAATAATAATGTTACACTTTATGTCACAAATCAAGACGGGAATCTACTTCCGATATACACCGTTCCGATAGGGGGCGTTCCACAGCACAACAGTAAGATACAATTCAAGCAGAAGAAAAAAACTACACCATATTAATCTAATAGTATAAACTTTTGGAAAAATCATTTAAAATATATTTTGGGTTTTTACTTGTAATTTTTTTTTCCTCCTCTCTTTTTTCCCAAGGTTATCAAATAAAAAATTATGGCGTCGACAACGGTATTTCACAGCCTTATGTCTATTCCATCAATCAAGATAAAAAAGGTTTCCTCTGGATCGGAACCGGAGATGGAGCGTGCAAGTTTGATGGAGTAGGATTTAAAACGTTTTATTCAAGCGATGGGTTTGGCGAAAATTTTGTAACAACTAGCTTCAGAGACAATTCCAGGAATTTATGGTTTGGGCACAATCAAGGAGGAATTACATTTTATGATGGAAATGTTTTCAAAGTAATTAATACAAGTGGTTTTTCTAAAAGCCCTGTAACAGCAATAATTTCAGATGAAAAAGGATTTATCTGGTGTGCCACACAAAACGATGGCATTTTTAGAATTAGCAAAAATTTTGAAGTGGATGTATTTAAAATGGAATTCAACCAGCTAAATATTTTTTCATTAGAGATAACAAAAAACGATCAATTAATAGTTGGAACAGGAGAGGGATTGATGCTTTATAATTTAACCGGAGAAAAACGAAAACCGTTTTTTGCGAAATTAATTGAAGCTATACCTGAAACAAAGATTCAATGTATCATAAAAAAAAATAATTCCGGAAGTTACTGGATTGGTTCAGAAGATCAAGGATTGTTTCTTTTAACACCATCTGTTTCAGATAAAAACAAATTTAATGCTGCTCCAATCGGAAAAAGTATTCCTGTTGAATTAAACAACGTTCAGGATATTTATGAAGATGAACTCTCTAATCTTTGGATCTCTACATTTGGCAACGGAGTAATAAAACTACTCATCTCACCATCTTCTTTGCAATATCAGGGGTTTCTTCATTTCTCGGAAGACAACGGAGTGGGGACAAAATATACTAAGGCTGTTTATGCGGACCATGAAGGAAATATCTGGATCGGAACATATGGCAATGGATTAATTAAATTACAAGATAATTGTTTTGATTTTTATACCCCCGACAGTAAAGAGAATGATAAGGGAGTTTATTCAATTTTTGTTGATGAAAATTCAAAATGGTTCGGGCTAGAAAAAGGTCTTCTGCAAAATGGACTTAATTCAAAAAATCAAGTTGCGTTTTTTGATCAAAAAAACGGATTTGTTTCAGACAAAGTAACCTCATTCTTTAAAGCCGATTCAAACAGCTTGATAATTGGAACAAGCAGCAAAGGGGCTTACAGGATGAATATAGCAAAAAGAACATTTTCAAAAATCATCCTGAATGATGACCAACTTTGTAATTGTATCAATTCAATAACAGGAAATAAAAATGCACTATGGATTGCTACTAAAGGAGGTATATTTAAAATAGAAACCGCTGCAAAAATTACAACTCATTTTACTACCGAAAGCGGTTTAACACACAATAATATAAATCAAATTATTATTAGCGCTGATAATAAATTATGGATAGCAACACACAGTAACTTCATCTCTTTCATCGATGAACAGGATAATGTAAAAAACATCCAATTGTATAAAGGCACAGATTTGATTAATGTAACTTCCATTTTAGAAGATAAGAAAAAATATATTTGGGTGGCAACACTGGGTAACGGTGTTTATAAAATAAAGGATACAGCCATTACAAAATACACAGTTGGAAATGGCTTAAAATCAAACTACTGCTACAGTCTTGTTTTAGACGGTTCAAACAATATATGGATAGGACACCGGTCCGGATTAAGCAGGATCAAAACAGAGAATAATGAAATTGTTGTTTTTGATAAAAATGAAGGTGTGCTGGGAGATTGCAATCCAACGGCATCTTTCACCGATTTTGAAGGATATACATGGTTCGGCACTACAATGGGAACGGCTAAATTTGACCCTCACAAAGACATCAAAAATCTGACTCCACCAATTATTAGCATTACTTCATTTAAGTTAAATGATAAAGAAGTAGATTACAACAAAGACACCATTTTCCCACATGATAATTACCGATTAAGAATTGATTTTGTCGGAATTACTTTTAAGTCAAACACACACATTCTCTATCAATACAAATTAGAGGGATTTGACGGTAGTTGGTCTGAAAAGACCAATAACCCTTTTGCAATTTACGGAAAACTGAGCGAAGGTGAGTATACGTTTTTATTGAAAGCATATAATAATGACGGTGTTTGCAACACTTCACCATTCAGAATAAAAATTTCAATTGCCTCACCCATATGGCAACGACCATGGTTCATTATCATAAGTATTTTATCAATCGTGTATGCTTTTTATCTCTGGCTTAAATTCCGTGAAAGCAATCACAGAAGATTTAAAATACAATTACAAAAAGCATTGAATGAAAAAACGTTTGAGGTGGTTGCACAAAAAGAAGAAATTGAAAAAAAGAATAAAGACATTACCGATAGTATCCGCTATGCAAAAAGAATTCAAGATGCAATACTTCCGGAATTAGAAGCGTTACATAAAATTATTCCTGAATCATTTATTTTTTTCCAACCGAGAGATATTGTAAGTGGTGATTTTTATTGGTTCGACAGATTTGGAGACTATTTAATTGTAGTTTGTGCCGATGCAACGGGACATGGTGTCCCTGGTGCATTCATGAGCATGATCGGAAGCACGTTGTTGAAAGACGTCGTTTCAAGAAAGGAAGTAACCTCTCCATCGTATTCACTTACTCTTCTTGAAGAAGAAATAAAAATATTATTAAAACAAAATGATACAGAACATCACCAAACACAAGATGGTGTAGATATTGTATTCTGTGAAATAAATTTAAAAACAAATCTTCTTCGTTTTGCAAGTACTAAGCGGCCTGTTATTATTTCAAAAAACAATGAAGTGATTATCTTGAAGATCGAAAATTATTTCAACAAATGGAAAGGTGGTAACGAGCAAATTGATGATGTGCTTTTTATCGGATTGAAATTGTAATTATACTTTTTTATGAAAAGACAATCGGATCGCTCAATCTGAAAAAAGCGCCCTTCTATGAAGAGCGCTTTTTTATTGAACTATATCAAGATCTATTGTTGTTGGGGGAATTGGGGGTCGTTTTCAATTCGCTTTAGATTTAATGCTTTTGGCGGAGTGATAATCAATGGAACCATTTCGACCGTAACCGAACTAGTATCCAATCCAAATGCTTTTGCTTCCGACAAACCTAAATGTTTCAGGAAAGCATAAATATCGCAGATCAATTTTTCGTAGAACGGTAATTCATTTTCATACGATAAAAATTTCTCGATAACGATAAATCTAAAATCACCGATGATATTATTTTTGTTCAATGACTTATATCTGCTGGTGATATCCACTTCTTTATTCTTTACAAGATCTTCAACAACTTTTCTGAACATCAGATTAACTTTCGGGGCAACACGGAATCCTAATCTGAAATCGATGCGGATCACATCATCGTGAATGAACTCACTGACTTTATATTCCATGCGATAAGGTTCATCAACAACATCCACGTGCACAAACCAATAGATATCGGCACGTTTGGGTTGTTTCTGCATGATGGAATAAATAATTTTCGATTCTATTTCTTCACGGTTGTCGGCACTGGTCAAATAAACAAGGTGTGTTGCATATTTTGGAACACTCAGGTCTCTGCTCAGGTCTTCAAGAATAGGAAGGTGATCGGCAAGTTTTACAAATTCAACATACCTGTTTCTGATCTTTCGTGCGAAATACCATACAAGCATAATTGTAATTAATACACTCGCAATCATAATTGTGATCCATCCGCCATGGCTGAATTTACTAAGGTTTGCGATCAGGAAAGATGTTTCAATTGTTAAATAGGTAACAAGACAAACGAATGTAAATATCGGATTGTACCTCTTTATGATCATGTAATACGTTAATAATGTTGTGGTCATTAACATTGTTAAAACAATCGCTAATCCATAAGCAGCCTCCATTCCTGAAGACTCTCTGAAATAAAGTACAATACCGATACATCCGGCTAAAAGCAGCCAGTTCACAGAAGGGATGTACAGTTGACCTTTCAGATCGGTAGGGTATTTCACTTTCACCTTTGGCCAAAAATTTAATCGCATTGCTTCGTTGATCAATGTGAATGATCCGCTAATCAATGCCTGACTAGCTACAATAGCTGCCATTGTAGCTATAATAATTCCTGCAGGAACAAACCAGTCGGGCATGATTGCAAAAAACGGATTGACAGAAGTAATTATTTTTCCGGCGGCATCCTTAGTTACCATAGTCACACCTTCGTTTGCAATAAGCCATGCACCTTGCCCGAAATAATTTAGTACAAGTGCTGTTTTTACGAAGATCCAGCTAATGCGGATATTGTCTCTGCCACAATGACCCAAATCGGAATAAAGAGCTTCTGCGCCTGTGGTACACAAAAACACAGCTCCTAGTACCAGAAAACCACCGGGATGAAAGAATAATAGTTTATAGGCATAATAAGGATTTACTGCAGCAATAATGCTAAGGTTAGTGGTCATTTGTGCAGCACCCAAAACACTCAACATTAAGAACCAAACAAGCATGACAGGGCCAAAGAACCTTCCTATGAATTTGGTTCCGAATTGTTGAATCGTGAATAAGGCAACGAGAATAAAAATAACGATTGGAACGGTGCTTATTCCCGGATCAATGTCGCGTAAACCTTCAACTGCAGAAGCAACCGAGATCGGTGGAGTGATGATCCCATCCGCCAAAAGTGCGCTTCCGCCAATGATTGCTGGATACATTAGCCATTTTATCTTTGCTCTGCGAACCAATGCATACAAAGAGAAGATTCCTCCTTCACCTTTGTTATCTGCACGAAGCGTAAGAATTACATATTTGAAAGTAGTTTGTAAGGTAAGTGTCCAGAAGATGCAGGAAAGACCGCCTTTTATTGTTTCCGAATTAATGGGCGCATCTCCAACGATTGCTTTTAAAACATACAGAGGAGATGTTCCAATATCACCGAAAATAATTCCCAGTGTTACGAGCAGTGCTGCAGCAGAAACTTTGTGAACGTATTGAGGATGCTCTTTGCCCATAGGGTGCGAAATAAACGCGCACAAAATTACAAAATAATAAAGCATACAAGCACCATAAATTCGACAAATAATATTTGTTGTATCATGGAATGAGAAAAATTGTGCCCGAAAAAATAATGAAGGAAAAATAAATGACGATAGAACTAAAAAGGATCAACGATTTTTTACTGGAGACAAAGTCGAATTTATAGGAAGACAACTCCCAAAAAAGTAATTAACAATCACAATGGTTGTCAACAAATTGTTAGTAATCAGGCTCTTTTAGTCTCTAAAAGAAATACAAATCACTTTTATACAATTTTTATACAACATATAAATAACTTATGATTCTGATTAATAGAACAATTAATTGATTTTGATGAACCGTTAAAAGAGTCAATCTCTCTAAAATTAGTCGGAGATAATCAGTTTTTCATTCGCAACGACTTCTCCACCTTGTGATAGTTGGATAATATATACTCCGCTTTGCAAGTCTTCTCGGTCTATTTTGACTTTTTCTCCCGCAACACCAATTATTGTTTTGACTTTTTGTCCGTAGAGGTTGAAGATATTTATTTCTGAGCCTTTTAAAGGGGTGCTTAGCTGAACAATGGCATAATTACGAAATGGGTTCGGATAAATAAGGACCTTGTTTTTTGTATTCGTCAGGTTTGCAATACCGGTATTGACTTCACAAGTATCTAAATGAGTAACGATAGCTGTGATGAAAATACTCGTATCCATAAACATATTTTCACCCGTTATAGTTAAGGCTGAAACCTGTTGCCATGCCGACAAATCAATAAACATAGGAAGGTTTGTATTGGATAAGGCTGTTTGGTTGGTATCGTCTAATTGCCAAGCAATATGATTACTATATGTTAATGAAGGTATAGTAGGATTGAACAGATTCTTATAACTGCGAAAAACAATATTATCCTGACCGCTATAATTGTTTACTGTTTCTACAAGAAAATCTACATTGCTGCTGTCGGTTTGAAACACTTGACTATTAATATTCACGTGCATTCCTGCCGGAGAAAGCGTGTTTTGATAATCTCCTACCTGAACCAATGCATTATTATCTGTAATGCTAAGATCATATTTTATTGTTCCGCTAATGGAGTCTCCGACCAACACACTTCCGCTTAATACATTTTGCATATCATCCACATAACTCACTACACCCCTAATACAAAGTGTCCGTATCTGTGAAAATGATCTTGCACTTATAAATAGCAAGGCGGCAATTATTATAGAAAACCGTATACTGTTTTTCATCTTATTTTGATTTAATTTATAAAAGCAAAAATGGAGGAATTGTAAATTATTGGAAATGACACTAATCAAGAAATAAATTGATATTTTATACACCACTTGACCTTTTTCTGAAATCCAAAATACAAAGGGAAAGGAGCTATTTATCTATTGCCATCTTTTGTCAAGTTTCAATTTGAGCTATAACAGGAATAAATTATGTGTAAGTTATTGGTAAGTTGGAGGGGGAAAGTGCCTTTTAAAGGATAATTTGGTTAAAATCCCATCAAAAATAAAAACCTTACAACCTTAGTAGTTGTAAGGTTTGCCTACGCTCCCTCTCCTGGACTTAACCAAGAGCGTCATTCTCTATGGAAAAAGTATTTCACATAACCTATGCCGGTGATACTACCGGCCTCTATTTCAAGAGTAGTGTCTGTTTGAGAAGCAATATGATATTGAGCACTATTGAGATAAAAATCCCCAGAATCTAACATCCAGCAAGAGTTATAGATTCCTCCACCAACGGAAGCCCAAATGCATTCTTTGTATTTCTCAATCCCATGTGGGGGTGTAGAATAAGCAGTTAATTTTAGATCAATGTAACAAGTTGTTGGATCATTAAATGCCGAATCGTAAGTAAGAACGCTGTATTGGTATGAGAAAACAGAATCCGTCACCCACTTTCCTGATATTGCAACATCAACAGAGTCGTAACTTACAGCTGTTGGTGCTGATGCCGGTATTGGTGCAGTTTCTTTATCCTTTTTTTTACAGCCAGTAACAATTAGAATTGTTGCAGCAAATAATATGGTCAGGGGCTTCATTTATGTAAAGATAGTATTGTTTTTACATTTACATATTAAATGGAAATTTCAGCCAAACAGCCCCCTCAAGATCGCTTGAAAGAGCCCCCACTTGACCGGAGCAAACAGCCCCCTCAAGATCGGAGGAAACAGCCCCCACCATTTTTAGTTTAATCATACTGTTTTAGCAAAATGATTTTTAGTTTTTGATGTCGTAATTTTTACGCTTCAGTAAACTTAAGAAATCATGGCGAATAAAACAACAAGTATGAGCAACGTACGACAAATCATCAAGCTTTATTCCCAGCAGATGGGAAAGAAAAAAATCGGAGAGCGTCTTGGCATGTCCAGGCACACCGTAAAGTTTTATATTGACCTCTTTCATTCGCTAAAAACCACTAAAGATGATCTATTCAGGCTCACAGACTTCGAGCTAAATAAACTTTTTCATCCTCCAAAAGAAATATTCTGCAACAATCGGTTACGGCAGCTGTACGACTTTTTTCCTGTTATGGAAAAGCAACTACGTAGGCGAGGAATGACAGTAGCTTGGCTTTACAAGGAGTTTAAATCACTGCATCCTGAAGCATATGGTGAAACGTCCTTTTATTATTATTACAATCAATGGCGCAA
>JAPLDC010000529.1 GCA_026391935.1 Bacteroidota bacterium
TGCCAATATATACTTTTGTAACAGTGATTGGCCAAATAACAATGTAAAATTTTGGCGTTATAAAACAGATCAGCCAATTTGCAATACGTCTATTCGTGATGGGCGTTGGCGATGGATGCTTTATGATACTGATTGGGGCTTTGGTTATAATACTTTGAGCACACCGGATAATAATTTGCTTGAAAAAGCCAAAAATACAGGCAGTGTGGGTACTTTATTCAGTTCTTTGATCAATAATAAACAATTTTTAGCGCTCTTTATTCACCGATTTCAATACGATTTAAATGAATTTTTTTATACATCATCAGTAATTGCACAAATTGACAAAATGCAAAAAACGCTAGCCCCTGAAATGCAAGAACACATTGATCGTTGGCGCGCAATTGGTTCATATGATACGTGGTTATCAAATATTGAGACAATGCGGAATTTTGCGATAAAGCGACCTGAAATTCAAACAAGTCAAATAAATGATTTTTTTCACTTGCAAGGTGCTGACAGAATTAGTATCAATAAGTAAGATGTTTTTAGAAGTATATTTATGTGTAAAAATAAAATAATGTGAGAGAATATTATCGAGAAAATATGCAATTGTATGCCATTTTAGTCTTTTGGTTATTGATTGGTATGTATGGCGGACCATTAATTTATGGCGTTTTACCTATTTTGCTTATTTTGATGAAGACGAAAGGAATGTATGAGGAAATGCTCATTGGCTTTATTCTTATTCTAATCCTTTCTGATAGTTATGAACCCCATTTACTGTTTGCTAAATCCATTCAATGCTATCTATAAATTATTTCTGCCCTTCTTTTTAATTTCTGTTTATTGTTTATTCTATTCTGAAACGATAGCTATAAGTATTCAGAAAACCCTTTCTTATTTCCTTCTATATTTAATTGTTCCTAATTATTTTACAAAATTGTATAGAGAAAAAGGGCCCGAAATTCTTCGGAATATTATATTTTTTGCAACAACGATTCTTTTAATAAGCTTTATTATGATTTTTATTAGTCGAAATATAGTTTATCCGGTTGGTGCCAGATATCAAGGAATCTTAGGTAATCCGAATGGCTTAGGCTTGTTTTGCTTTTTTACATTTATTTTGTTTGCAATTGTAACTCGAATGCATCATAATTTATTCACTTCTTCTGAGGTTGTTTTTATTTATCTCTTGATAATAATTTCACTTTTATTGACAGGTTCCCGAAATTCAATAATCGGGGTTCTTATTTTTGTGTTTTTTCAAAAATTTTATAAAATAAGCCCATTTCTAGGTGTTTTGATGCTAATTTTAGTAGGTTTTCTAGTAGAGTTTGTCGGGAATCACTTTTCTGTGATTGTCTCTTCACTTGGATTAGGGGGCTTTTTTAGAGTAAGTACACTCGATAATGGAAGTGGAAGGTATGTAGCTTGGCTCTTTGCCTGGAAACATGTTCAGGAAAATTTCTTTATTGGAAAAGGCTTTGGATACGATGAACATTATATGAGAAGTAATTGGGATTTACTTTCCCGTATGGGACATCAAGGTGGAATTCATAATACATTTCTTACCTTTTGGATGGATTTTGGACTTGTAGGACTATTGATTTATTTGCGATCGTATTTCTTAGCTTTTATTGCTGCTGCAAAAAAAACATTGTTTGCATTTCCTATTCTTTTTGCGGTTACTTTTACAGCAGTATTTGAGTCGTGGTTGGTGGGTTCATTGAATCCACATAATATTTTATTTTTATTGATACTTACTCTTATTTCAGATGATGTTTTTTATTCAGAAGAAGAGGAGAAAGCTATTATAGTTGATGACAACAATGAAAATTAAGGATAATATAGAAAATAAGAATAAACTGCAAAAAGCAAAAAGCTTTTTAGAAAATAATAAAAGACCTTTTAAAAGAGGGATTTTGTTATTTGTAATTATTGGGTTATTTTTTGTAGGTAAAGAATCTTCAAAATTTGTTCAAACAAAAGGGTATTCAGGTTTATGGGATTTTGTATCAACTATTTCATCCAATTATCAGAAAGGATTAAAAGCAGATCCTGAAAATGTTTCTATAGAAATTAATGAAAAAGATTTTAAAAAACTGGAGAAAAACAGGCAACAAGCTTTAGAAAGAGGGCTTATAATAAATGATATTGACGGCGATTATGTTTCAGCTACCTTAGAATATCAAGGCAAAAAATTGAAAATAAAACTGCGGCTGAAAGGGCATATGACAGATCATTTGCAAGATAACAAATGGTCGTTTCGTATTGCTGTGAAGGATAACGATGCATTCATGGGAATGAAACGGTTTTCTATTATGCATCCCGGGACTCGTGGTTATATTTATGAATGGATCTATCATGAATTGATGAAACGTGAAGAGGTAATCGCTTTGCGCTATACGTTTATTAATGTAACTGTTAATGGTCGTGATTGGGGGATTTATGCTGTTGAGGAGAATTTTGAAAATGAATTAGTTGAAAATAACAAAAGGAAAAAAGGACCTATAGTTCGCTTTAGCCCTGATCTATATTGGGTAAACAGATACAATGAAGTTTTAAAGGAAAATTCAGTTGATGAATATGCTTCTTATTATTCGGCTAATCCGGAAGCATATCGCGAAAATAAGGTTTTACAGGATAGTACTCAAAAACAATATTATCTGAAAGCAATTGCATTGATTGAAGGCTTGAGAAGTAGACGCATTCCTGTTGATCAGGCATTTGATATTCCGCGTTTAGCGAAATTCCATGCAATTATAGATTTGGTAGGAGGTGAACACAGTATCGATTGGAGTGATATCAAGTATTATTACAATCCTGTTTTGGCCAAACTGGAACCTGTTGCCTATGAAAGCTTTACAAATCTCGACTCAAGGGATCTGACGGCATTTTACAAATATGTTGAATTAGATAGTATTTCGAATTATGTCGATTGGCATACGATGATATTTAGTAATAAAGTATTTTTTTCAGAATATGTTAAACAAATAGAGCGATTCATACAGCCCGGGTATTTAGATGCTTTTTTTGCTGACTCAAACGAGCAATTAACTAAAAATTTAGCGATCATTTATAAAGAATTTCCATTTAAAAAATTTGATCCCAGAGGATATTATATGCGTCAGCATATAATAACTAAATTTTTGAACCCTCCTAAAGCAATTCATGCTTATTTAGCTAAAGTGGATGGAAATAGTGCTTCTGTGCAAATTGGGGCTATTGACGCTCTGCCCGTCGAGATCAAATCAATATCTATTAATGGGTTCAATTCTTTAATTTGCATCAATACTATTCTTCCTGCAAAGCAAGCCAATTCGTATGTGAAATATCGAGTTGTGAAATTTACGATGCCGGCTGGTTTTAATTGGTCCGACAAATTAGAAGATTCGATTAAAATTCAGTATTCAATTTTAGGTTCTTCTGATTTAAAGGAAGCAAAAGTATTTCCATTTCCGCATACAGATAATGAATATATTTCAGACGACTTAAAAAATAAAAAAAGTACAATTGCTGATTTTGCATTTCTTACAGTAAATGAGGCGAGCAAATTAATTTATATACCCCCCGGTAAATATAGTATCTCAACTGATTTAATCATCCCTGAAGGATATAGATTGATAGTAAACAGTGGTGTTTCAATTGATCTTAAGAAACATGCGAAAGTTATATCTTATTCCCCATTTATATTTGAAGGAACAGAAGATGAACCGCTGATAATCGAATCTACAGATTCAACGTCAGAAGGAATAGTGCTGATCAATGCCCTTGGCTCAAAATTTAAATATGTTACATTTAAAAATTTGCCAAAAATACATGATAAACAATGGGCAAGAACAGGTGCCATTACATTTTATGAATCATCAGTTGATTTTTTTAATTGTAGTTTTTATAACAGTAAATCCGAA
>JAPLDC010000120.1 GCA_026391935.1 Bacteroidota bacterium
AAGGTTTCCGATGGACTCGATGATTCAACCTATATTGAAAGAGCGTGGTCGTTTTTGAATGAAGGTAAATTCCCTTATTTTCAGGGTCCTGCATACCCTGTTTTTCTTTCCATCTTCTTGAAATTGTTCGGATTGAATGTGGTCGCATTAAAATCTTTTTCGGTGATGTGTCAGTTTGGTTTTGTTTGGTTCACCTACAAAACATTCGTGAAAAGAATTCCATACACCGTTTTGGTGGCCTTGCTTGCCTTCATTTCGTTAAACGATTATATTCAATTTTATTCCAGTCAGACCTTCACAGAAACATTTTTCTTGTTTGTGCAATCGATGTGTTTATATGTAATGTTCAAGATCATTGATAGCATTAATAGTGAATTAGGATGGGTGGAAGGATTCAAACAAAATTACATGAAATGGATCTTGTTCGGATTGTTGTTCGTGTTGTTATCGACCTCCAAAAGTATTGCCTTTGTGACCATTGTAGCCGTTTTTGCTTATTTTATTGTTAAGAAGAATTACAAACAGGCAGTGTATGCTTTCGTTGCATTTTTCGCTATCAGGATGGTCTATCAATGGGTTACCACAGCGATGTTTGGGGCAAATGATGCCAATCAATTGGAAATGATGCTTCGCAAGGAGTTGTATAAACCTGCATCGGGTCATGAAGATATTAGCGGGATGATCAGTCGTTTTTTTGATAATTGCGGCACCTATTTTTCTTTACATGTTTACCGGATATTACATGTGCGGCCATTCAAATATGCTGCGGATAGTATTGTTCCTTTCTTTGAATTCCTGACTTCTTTTTTTATTGGTGTATTTGCACTATTCAGTTACAAAAAAAATAATTTCATTTTTTTTACAAGCATTTATCTGATCGTCCTTTGCGGAGGTATTTTCTTTGGTGTGCAGGCAGCTAACATGCAAGACCGTTTGATCATTATTGTTATGCCCTTTATTTTTCTTTTATTTTATTATGGTACCTATGAATTAGCAAAACGTTATTCTGGGTTTCAAACTATTTTTGTTTTGGTTTCCTGCGCATTTTTGTTGTGGAATGTCGTTTGTTCATTGGAAAGGATGAAAGAGAATTCAAAAGCTGGTTACACCCCCGATTATGAAAATTTTATTAAGATGAGTAAGTATTGTGCAGATAGTTTACCTGCTGATGCACAAGTGATCTCGAGAAAACCTGCCATGTCCTTTATTTATAGTGGAGGGAAAAAATTCGTGGGTCAGTTTATTACAACGTCAACCGATGCCGATACTGTTTTGATGGGATGGAAAAAAGAAAATATTCAATACGTGATATTGGCAAGTCTACGAATGAATCCTGCGAAAAACAACAACAGGATCATAAATAATATTCACAGAATGATAGGACCTGTTTATCAAAAATATCCTCAAAAGATACGATTGGTAAAATCAATAGGCACAACCGAGAAATGCGAGTTGTACGAAATAAAATATTAAAATCTTCTCCTGCGTTTTCCGGAAATTTATAATGTAGGTTTATTTCCGATCAATCGTTGAAAGAAATAATAGAACAAAGATTGATAGGCATTTTTTATTGCATTTTTAGAAACTCGCGGTGAAGGCGCCTGATAGTGAATAGGCACTTCAAATATTCTGCGTTTACGAAGCAAGTACCTTAATTCTGTTTGATAAAAATGCGCCTTGGATTTAAATTCGTGATTGATGATCTTGCCTACTACATCTCTATGAAAACTCATATCGCGTAATTTAGTTCCCAGTAAAACGTTGGCCAAAATAGTTCCTGTTTTAGAAAGCATTCTTCTTTTGAAAGGAGAATCGCCCATGGAGCCACCATTGATGAATCGGCTGCCGAAAGCACATTCGTTTCCTTCATTTAATACACGTAAGAACATTGGGATTGCTCTTGGGTCGTGCGACAAACCTGCATCCATTTCAATGATAATGTCATGGCCTGCTTCATAGGCAACACGCAATCCGCGGACGTATGCGTCAACAACATTTTTATTTTCAGGTGCCCAAACAGTTACATATCTTGGATCTTTAGCGGATAAGGCCTGGCAAAGTTCTAAGGTTTTGTCGTTGGATGCTTTATCGATAATAAAATAAACATTACCCGGATTCAGTTCATTGATCACAAAATTGAGCATATCAATAAACGGAACAAAATCCTCTTCCTCATTGGCCATTGGAACTACAATAGCCCATTTTTTATAATAGAACATCCTGTTTAAATTAAATTATTTAAGTGCTTCTAAAAATTTATTCTCTCTTACTTTATCATCATTATGTTTAAAGTAATATAAATAATAATCGTTGTAATCTTTTTGTAATTCCGCCTTTGAAACGGCAAGCAATTTGTTTTGAATATAATCATCTAAGAACAATTGAAAATCGGTGAATTTAAAACCATCGCCCAAACGCTGTTTCAATTGTTCAATAATTTTATTGTTGTAGGTGATGATCTCTGTTCTTATTTTAAAATTACCAACTTCAAGTTGCGCATATTTGTATTGATCTTTTGTGATCGGACTTCTGTTGAATAAGAACTGAATGCCTTTATTTTGAAGGTATTCGTTGGTAGCATGTTTCTCATGTCCGATACGGCCCCTTTGGGTAATTTTAGAATGCGCAATGAGAGTGTCTGTCAAGCCGTGATATTCTTGCTCATAATTGAAATTTGCAAAATACGCCATACAACCTTGTCCGCCTCTGACCAATAAATTTGCATCAATTCCTTCAAATGTTTTGTGAAGCGCTTTACCGAGCTTCATCTCATTTTCAATCGGTAAATAGGTAGTATATACCCATTGTTCATCAGCGACATCACGGTTAAGCGTTGTGATGATCTTTCCGTCTTTATCGGGAGCCTTAAAAACATCGGCACGGATCTGTGTTTCAGGAATACTGCAAAGTAATAATACCGCCAGTATGATATTTAAATTCTTTTTTGAAAAATAATTCAGCAAGGAATAAAAAATGATGAAATAAATAAATGGCGCAATAGGTATAATAAAACGTGCGTGCATAAAGTCGCCACCAACCTTCGCAACAAATAGTATCAGGTAAGCATACACCACAATTATGGAAGTTAAAAAAGCAGCATTCCACTTGTCAGCAGCATATTCTTTTAGTCGTGCGAGAGGTTTCCCTTGTAAGGCAGGCCATAAAACGAGTGGCGGAAGAATGATAATTAAGAAGGAAGTGAAATGCGGTTTGAAATACAGCCACAAATAAAAAAATCCTTTGCTGAACAAGGTTTCATTTCCAAGTTTTACATAATAGGTATTCGGAAAAATAAATCCGTAGTAATTGTAGCGCCAAATAAAATAGGGAATGTAAATTATAAAAAAGGCAAGATTAAAAAAGAGGAGCATCGAAATGATCTTCGAGAGTTTTGTTTTATTGAGCAGTTGATTTAAAACCAATAAGCCATTCACACCAAAGGTGATCAATAATGCATCAGGGCGAGTCATCATCGCTAAGATCAAAAATAATCCGGTGAGCATCAATTTTGTGTTCTCTTTGAGATCGGAAAAGAAAAATGTATAAAATGAAACACCTAATAAAAAGGTGTAGAACGATGTTTCTAAACCACTGGTTGCCCAGATATTGTAATCATAATTTAATGCGAGTGAGAGAGTGACAAATGGTAAGATAAAAACATTGTGTTTGTTGGATATTTTGTATCCGATGATCGAGAAGAGCGTTAATGTTCCGATCGACGAAATTATTCCTAGTGTTTTATTTTTTGTTAGATGATTGTAATTGAGTTTTGTATTGATAGTGTACGGCAATAAAAAGTGTTTTATTATTTTGTTGCAGCGGCTGTTCAATTTTATTTTTCGGGTTCGCCATAGTATGTATTAATGTAATATTTGATCTAAACGTTGGAAAAACAAATTTACTATCTTTTATCTATTTATGCCTTTAATAAACAGAAAATCCGTTAAGGAACTTCCTGATTTTCATTACTCAATAACCGTTTATTCTTCTGCAGTAATTCAATTGCGTTGAAATAATTCCATTTTTATTAATATTTCAGTTTGCGTATTTGTTTTGAAGAAAATTCTTTATTCCATTTTAGAAATATGGAACCAATTATTTGCGAAAATCCCCCGTATTATTCTACCGAAAAATAAATATGTTGGTTTTATTTGTTTTACTCCTGATTTTAAAGTATTTTTGTCCTCTATTTAGATTGATTCTAAATAAAAATATGTTGTAAGTAATTCATTATAAGAAAGATATAAAATGATAACAGTCTCAGAAAATGCAAAACAGCATGCCATAAACCTGATTTTAAGTGAAAATCGCCCTCAGGATACTTTTATCCGTGTAGGAGTTGATGGTGGCGGATGTTCAGGACTTTCCTACAAATTGGAATTTGATAATCAGATCAAAGAAGGAGATCAGGTATTCGAAGACAAAGGAATAAAGATCGTGGTAGATAAAAAGAGTTTTTTATACCTGATAGGAACCGAATTGGATTATGCGGGAGGTTTAAATGGAAAAGGCTTCGTTTTTAACAATCCCAATGCAAGCAGAACATGTGGTTGCGGAGAGTCGTTCGGAGTATAAAAACTAGTAATAGGGCGACAGTAGTAATTGATGGTTTGGAGTTATAAGTCATAGTTTAGAATTTTTTAATTCTTAAACTTTGCAAAATTAAAATAAAGAAATGGCAAACGAGATTTTAGAAGATCAGATAGGCGGGGAATATAAGTACGGATTTGTTACTGATATCGAGGCGGATAATGCTCCGAAAGGATTGAATGAAGATATTATCCGGTTTATTTCCAAGAAAAAAAACGAACCCGAATGGATGTTGGAATATCGTTTAAAGGCATTTCGTTATTGGTTAACCCTGGAAGAGCCTCACTGGGCGCATGTTTCCTATACCAAACCAAATTTTCAAGATATCATCTATTACTCAGCACCAAAACCAAAAGTACAATTGAATAGTTTGGATGAAGTAGATCCTGAATTATTAAAAACATTTGAAAAGCTTGGTATCTCTATTGAAGAGCAAAAACGTTTAAGTGGTGTAGAAAGTAGAATTGCTGTGGATATAGTGATGGACAGCGTTTCAGTAAAAACAACTTTCAAAGAAACCTTATCAGAAAAAGGAATTATTTTTTGTTCATTCGGAGAAGCCGTTCAAGAGCATCCTGAATTAATAAAAAAATATATGGGCTCGGTTGTTCCTTATACCGATAATTTTTATGCAGCATTAAATTCAGCTGTTTTCACAGATGGATCATTCTGTTACATTCCGAAAGGAGTGCGTTGTCCGATGGAACTTTCAACTTATTTCAGGATTAATGCTTCCGGTACCGGTCAGTTTGAGCGCACCTTGATCATCGCTGACGAAGGTGGTTATGTTAGTTATCTGGAAGGATGCACGGCACCAATGCGTGATGAAAATCAGTTGCATGCTGCAGTTGTGGAGATCGTTACGCATAAAAATGCAGAAGTAAAATACAGTACCGTTCAAAATTGGTATCCTGGAGATAAAGAAGGGAAAGGCGGGATTTTTAATTTCGTTACCAAGCGTGGAATTTGTTTAGAAGATAATTCGAAGATATCCTGGACGCAAGTAGAAACAGGATCTGCAGTAACCTGGAAATATCCATCGGTAATTTTAAAAGGCGATAATTCAGTGGGCGAATTTTATTCTGTTGCTGTTACAAATAATTATCAGCAGGCAGATACCGGAACAAAAATGATGCATCTTGGAAAAAATACAAGAAGCACGATTATATCCAAAGGGATCTCAGCAGGCTTTAGTAATAATAGTTACAGAGGATTGGTGCGTATCGCTAAAGGTGCCAGTAATGCGCGTAATTTTTCGCAATGTGATAGTTTATTGATGGGTGATAAATGCGGAGCACATACATTTCCATACATCGAAATAAAAGATAAGTCGGCAGTAGTAGAGCATGAAGCAACCACTTCAAAAATTGGTGAGGATCAATTGTTCTATTGCAAGCAACGCGGAATAGATAATGAAAAAGCGATCGGGTTAATTGTAAACGGATATTGCAAAGAAGTATTAAATAAGTTACCGATGGAATTTGCCGTTGAGGCTCAGAAACTTTTGGCGGTTTCATTGGAAGGGTCGGTTGGATAAAATAATTCACCACGGATTACGCAGATCAACACAGAATCTGTGAAAGTCTGAGAAATCTGTGGTTAAATAAAAAAGTATGTTAAGTATAAAAAATCTACACGCCTCCATTGGAGGAAAAGAAATTCTGAAAGGAATTAATTTAGAAGTAAAAGCCGGAGAAGTTCATGCAATCATGGGACCAAATGGTTCCGGGAAAAGTACTTTGTCTGCAGTACTTGCAGGAAGAGAAGATTATGAAGTTACGGAAGGATCGATAACTTTCAACGGTAAAAATTTATTGGAGTTGTCTCCTGAAGACCGTGCCAGAGAAGGAATATTTCTTGCTTTTCAGTATCCGATAGAAATTCCGGGAGTTAGCAATGTGAACTTTTTGAAAACTGCATTAAATGAAATTCGCGCTTATAAAGGATTAGAACCTATGGAAGCAAAAGATTTTTTAGCGCGGTTAAAAGAGAAACAAAAATTGGTTGAGTTGGATGGCAAACTTGCAAACCGTTCTGTGAATGAAGGGTTCAGCGGTGGTGAGAAAAAAAGAAATGAGATTTTTCAGATGGCGATGTTAGATCCTTGTTTGGCAATATTAGATGAAACAGATAGCGGATTGGATATTGATGCCTTGAGAATTGTTGCCGGCGGTGTAAATAAATTAAAATCAAAAGACAATGCAACGATTGTGATCACTCACTATCAGCGCTTGTTGGATTATATCGTTCCGGATGTGGTACATGTTTTATTTAACGGGAAGATCGTAAAATCCGGTCCGAAAGAATTAGCCTTGGAGTTGGAAGAAAAAGGATATGATTTTATTAAAGAAGAAGTTGGAGCTTAGGTAGCCACAGATTCACAGATTTTTAATTTAAATAAAATGTCATGCTGAGCGGAGTCGAAGCATTTGTTTTTCAAGGAAGAAAATAAAAATGGAAATCATAACAAAGACAAATATTACAAAAGATAAGCTGATCGCTGAATTTGAATCTACAAAGAATTCTTTGTTTGGTGATTTGAAATTGCGTGAGGCAGCTGCAGAAGCATTTTCAAAACAAGGTATTCCTAATCGCAAGAGTGAAGAATATAAATATGTGAATGTGGAGTTGTTGTTGAAAGGAGATCATTCTTTTTCAAGTTCCAAAAAACTTTCTAGTCAGCAAATTGGCAGCACACAGTTTTTGAAAGATGCTATTGTTATTGTAATTGAAAATGGAGTTTATAATAAGGAGCATTCTAAACTAAATCCGTTGCCGCAAGGGTTGCAAATTTTCAATATTGCGGAGGCAAATTCAAACGAGACATTTCAAAAACATTTTTCTAAATATTCTGATATAAACAGCGATCCTTTTATCGCTTTGAATGGAGCATTGGCATCAGGTGGTGTTTTTATTCATGTTGCGAAAAGTGCTGTGATTGAAGCACCGGTGCATATTATTCATATCACTTCGGTTTCTGAAGATACGATATTAAATTCTCGTAATTTAGTTGTGGTAGATGAATATGCGCAATTGAAAATTGTTGAATCGTATGAAATTATTGACTCTTCGGTTAAATGTTTTAACAATGCTTTGACAGAAATTGCAATTGAAGCAAACGCCATTGTCGATCATTATAAAATTCAGAATGAAAAGGAGTTCGGGAATCTGATCTCAACAACACAAGTTCTGCAAAAAAAACAGAGTCATTTTTCTACGCATACATTTACATTGAGTGGTTCATTCGTTAGGAATAATCTGAATATGGTTTTGGATGACCAATTCATTGAATCACATTTGAATGGATTGTATTTAACAAATGGGACTCAGGTAGTCGATAATCATACATTGGTGGATCATCGCAAGCCAAATTGTAACAGTAATGAACTTTACAAGGGGATTATTGAAGACAAGTCCTCTGCAACGTTTAATGGAAAAATATACGTTCGGAAAGATGCGCAAAAGACAAATGCTTTTCAGTCGAACAAAAATATTTTATTGAGTGATGAAGGAACCATTAACACAAAGCCGCAATTGGAGATCTATGCGGATGATGTAAAATGTTCACATGGAACATCCACAGGAAAGTTGGATGCGGATAAAATATTTTATCTTCGTGCACGTGGCTTGAGTGAAATAAGTGCCAAAAAATTACTGATGCATGCTTTTGCTTCTGAAGTTGTTGATACTGTGAGGGTCGAAGCTTTACGTGAATATATTGAAGCGGAAATTTCAAAACGGTTTGAATAGAAACTGATGTAAAAAGCATTGTTCCTATCATGGATAGCAATTCATAAATCTTTTGGGGCAAAATAAA